>NZ_JARGEE010000189.1:0-17607 GCF_033794485.1 Streptomyces sp. MB09-02B | reverse complement strand
GGGCTGGGGCGAGACGGAGGCCCGGGCGGGCGGGGCCGACGGCGAGGGTGGCTGTGGCGCGGCGGACGGTGAGGCCCCAGCGATGGGGACCGCTGCGGCCGGCGGGCGGGCCGTGGACGGCGGCCGTGGCGGTCGGCGCGGGACGGTGCACTCCACGCTGGTGGTGCCGCTGCGGGCGCGGGGGGCCACGCTCGGTGTCGCGCAGTTCTGCCGGGACCGCGATCCGGACGCCTTCGACGACGAGGATCTGCTGCTCGCGCAGGAGATCGCGGCGAGGGCGGCGATCGCCGTCGACAACGCCCGCCGGTACACACACGCCCGCGCCACCGCCCTCACCCTGCAACGCAGCCTGCTCCCGCGCCGTACGCCGAGACAGTCCGCCGTCGACGTCGCCTTCCGCTACCTCCCCGCCGACGCGCAGGGCGGCGTGGGCGGCGACTGGTACGACGTCATCCCCCTCTCCGGGGCCAGGGTCGCGCTCGTCGTCGGCGACGTGGTGGGGCACGGCATCCACGCCGCCGCCACCATGGGGCGCCTCAGGACCGCCGTACGCACCCTGGCCGACATCGACCTGCCGCCCGACGAACTCCTCACCCACCTGGACGACGTCGTGCTCCGCCTCGCCGCCGAGGTGGAGGAGAACGACGCGGACGACGGGGCCGGAAGCGGCCGGGACACCGCCACCGGCCCTGCGCCCGCAGCCCCGGCCGGGCCTGCCGCCGCTTCCGCCGAGCCGACTTCCGCCGAGCCCGCGCCTGCCGCAACCCCGGCAACCCCCGCACCCGCCGTGGCCCCGGCCCCCGCCGTGACCGACGCGGACGAGGGCGTCGCGGGAGGTGGGGACATCGGGGCCACCTGCCTCTACGCCGTGTACGACCCCGTGTCGCGCCGCTGCACCCTCGCTCGTGCGGGGCATGTGCTGCCCGCCGTCGTCGGCCGGGACGGCACCGTCGACATCCTGGAGCTGCCGCCGGGCCCGCCGCTCGGGCTGGGCGGACTGCCGTTCGAGGCGGCGGAGTTCGAGCTGCCGGAGGGCAGTCTGCTCGCGCTCTACACCGACGGTCTGATCGAGGCGCGGGACCACGACATCGGCGCGGGCCTGACCCGGCTCCGGGACGCCCTCGCCCGGCCGGCCCCTTCCCTGGAGGCCACCTGCGACGCCGTACTCGAAGCGCTGCTCCCGGCCAGGCCACCCGACGACGTCGCCCTGCTCCTGGCCCGGACCCACGCCCTCGGCGCGGGCCAGGTCGCCACCTGGGACCTGGAGGCCGAACCCGCCGCCGTCGCCCGCGCCAGGGCGCACGTGACCCGGCAGCTGGGCGACTGGGGCCTGTCGGAGCTGGAGTTCACCGCCGAGCTGGTGGTCAGCGAACTCGTGACCAACGCCATCCGCTACGGCCGGCCCCCCGTCCGGCTGCGGCTCATCCACGACCGCACCCTCATCTGCGAGGTCTCCGACTCCGGCGGCACCACCCCGCACCTGCGCCGCGCCCGGGTCTTCGACGAGGGCGGCCGGGGCCTGCTCCTGGTCGCCCAGCTGGCCGAGCACTGGGGCACCCGCCGCGCCCGCCGGGGCAAGACGGTCTGGGCCGAACTGAACGACTCCGCCGCCCTCGCCTTCCCGGAGCCGGCGGCCCTCTAGAGCCGGACCGACGGCCGTCGACGGCCATCGACAGCCATCGGCCACTGACGGCCACCGACGGCCACCGACGGCGGCGGGAAGGGGCGCCCCTGGCGCGGTCGTCCCTGGCGGCCCGAGGCCCGGCGCGTCACTCCGAGTGGGCGGGGACCCGCAGCTCCACCTCGTAGCCGCCGTCGGCCGTCGGACCCGACTCCAGCGTGCCGCCCAGGAGTTCTGCCCGCTCCCGCAGTCCGACCAGGCCCTGGCGGGAGCCGGGGAGCGGCAGGGAGGGGCGGACGGCGGGGGAGTTCGTGACGGTCGTACCGAAGGACGCGCCGTCGGCGGCACACCACAGCCGTACGGTGGCGGTGGCGCCCGGGGCGTGCTTGCGGACGTTGGTGAGGGCCTCCTGCACGGTGCGGTAGACGGCACGCTGGGCGGGGGTGCCGATGTCCGGCGGGAGTTCACCCGTCAGGTCGGCCTCGATGCCACTGGTGGTGACCAGTCGGTGCAGGTCGGCCAGGGTGGGCTGCGGGGTGAGTTCCGTGGCCCGGCCGCCGGAGGCGCGCAGCAGGGTCACCATGTGGCGCAGTTCGTCGAGCGTGTCGACGCTGAGGGAACGGATGGTGCGGGCGCCCTCCTTGGCCTGCGGGTCCCGGGCGGCGACCTGCAGCGCGCCGGCCTGTACGGCGATCAGGCTGACCTGGTGGGAGACGACGTCGTGCATCTCACGGGCCAGCTGGGCGCGTTCGCGGGCGAGCACGGCCTGCGAGTGCAGGAGCCGCTCGTGTTCCCGCGCGTCCTCGATCTCGACCAGACGGCCCGCCAGGTCCCGCCGCGCCTGCACGAGTTGGCCCAGCAGGACGGGGGCGGCGGCGGTGGCGAGTTGGTAGAAGAAGAACACCACCGTCCAGTTGCGGTCGTGCGAGCTGACGTCGTTCAGCGGCCAGGGGGTGGCGGAGGCGAGCGCGAACAGCACGGCGCACATGCCGAGCAGACGGCGGTCGCGTGACCGTTCCGCCAGGGTGAACAGGGCCGCGAACGGGGCGAACACGACCTCCAGCAGCAGCGCGGCCGGCAGCGTGCACGCGAAGACCGCGAGCGGGAACCGCCGGCGCAGCGCGAGGGCGGCACAGCCCCCGGCCGCGATCGCCGTGGCGAGGGGCGAGGCGTCCCACAGGTTGAGCACGAGGTCGACGACCGCGATCGCGACGACCACGGCGTCCACCACCGGCTCCGGCACCCGCGCCCACCACGCGCCGGCTCTCGGCGCGCTCATCGGCCCGCCTCCGGCGAGCGCCGCGTCCCGTCGTCCAGCAGTCCGGCCCGCTGCGCGAGCAGCGCGGCCCGGACCCGGCTGCTCACCCGCAACTTGGCGAGGATCGCGCTGACATGGTCCTTCACCGTGCCCGCGCTGAGGTGGACACGGGCGCCGATGTCGGCGTTCGACAGCCCCTCCGCGATCAGTACGAGCACCTCACGTTCCCGCCCGGTGAGCCGGCCCACCCGGGCGGCCTCGACGTCGTCGACCGCTGCGGCCCCGGGGTGGCTCTGCCAGACGGCACGGGACGCCTTCGGTGACATCACCACACCGCCGGCCATCAACGTCCGCACCAGCTGGGCCAGTTGCTCGGGCTCGGTGTCCTTGAGCAGGAAGCCGGCCGCGCCGGAACGCAGCGCGGTGAGGATGTACTCGTCGGCGTCGAACGTCGTCAGCATCGCCACCACCGGCGGTTGCGGCAGCGTGCACAGCTCCCGCAGCACGGTCAGGCCGTCGACGTCCGGCATCCGGATGTCGAGCAGCACCACGTCCGGCGCCGCTCGCCGCACGGTCTCGACCGCCTCCGCGCCCGTCGCCGTCGCGACGACGTCGATGTCGTCCGCCGCGCTCAGGATCAGCTTGAAGCCGGACCGCACCAGGGCCTCGTCGTCCACCACCATCACCCGGATCACACGCGTCCCGCCTCGCCGTCCCGTGCGCACGTCGCCGCCCGCACCTCTCCGTCCACCGTCACCACCCCCGACCGTAGAACGGGGCCCGCCCCACGCGACGACCGGGCCGGACACTCCCGCCACTCGGGGGGAGGCTTCCAGCCGTACGGGGGCCACCTCGGGCGGCGCGAGGGCCCGGCCGACCGGCGGCGTGGCGCCCGGCGCGAGGGCTCCGCCGGCCGGCGGCTCGGCGTCCGGCGGCTTTCCGTGGCGGGCCGGTCAGGGTCGGTGCGACGGCACCGTGTCGAGCAGTTCGACGGCCGTGCGCCGTGCCGGTGCGGCGGTCAGTTCGGCGAGGGGCGAGGCACCGACCGCGACGCGGGACGGGGGTGCCCCGGCGAGGGAGAGGACGACGCTCAACGGCACCTCCGGTGGAGTGCGGTGCGGTCCGGTACCTCCATCCAACCGTCCGGCTCTCCGTCCGCCCGCCGATGGTTACCGCGACCGCGACAACCATCGTAGGGAGCCCCCTCCGGCAGGCCTACGGTTCCGGCAACCCCGGCGTCTCGGGCATCGAAACACCTCCCCGCGCACGCCCTCCTCCGCTCCCGCCCCTCCCAGAACCTCCCGGAGTCGCCATGCACCCTCCTGTCCTCGCGGAGCTCCGCGACGCCGTACACGAACGCCGCCCCGCGCTCGAACAGCTCAGCCTCGACCTGCACGGCACCCCGGAGACCCGCTTCGAGGAGCACTACGCCGTCGAGCAACTGGCCGGCCGTCTCGCCGGCGCCGGTTTCGAGGTCGACAAGGGCGTGGCGGGCCTCCCCACGGCGTTCAGCGCCACCCACCGGGGAGCCGCGAGCGGAGACGCCGCAACGGGCACCGCACCCGACGCCCCCACCATCGCCCTCCTCCTCGAATACGACGCCCTCCCCGGCATCGGCCACGGCTGCGGCCACAACCTCATAGCGGCCGGCGGTCTCACCGCAGCCCTCGCCGTGGCGGCCGTACGCCCCGATCACCCCGGCACGCTGAAGGTGATCGGCACCCCGGGCGAGGAGGGCGGCGGCGGCAAGATCCTGATGCTGGAGCGCGGCGTCTTCCGGGACGTGGACGCGGCGCTGATGTTCCACCCCGCCGACCGCGGTCTGCGCGCCCGGCACGCCCTCGCCGCAAGCCACCTGCGGCTGACCTTCCACGGTGTCGCGGCCCACGCCGCCAAGTCCCCCTGGGACGGCCGTTCCGCCGCTGCCGCCGCGCAGTTGTTCCTCACGGCGGTCGACTCGCTGCGCCAGTTCATGCCGCCCACGGCCCGGGTGCACGGCATCATCGCGGACGGCGGCGCCGCCCCGAACGTCGTGCCCGACCGCACCGAGGTCGACATCTACGTCCGGGAGGCCACCTCCGCCGCCCTGGACGCCCTGTTGCCCCGGGTGCTCGCGGCGGCGGAGGGCGCGGCACTCGCCACCGGCACCACCGTGGAGCACACGGAGACCGCGCCCCGCTACGCCGAGCGCGAGAACAACATGGTCCTGGCCGACCGGCTCGCCGAGCACGCCGCCGCCCTGGGCCTGCTCCTGGAGCCCCCGTCGCCGGCGAACCCGGCCGGCTCCTCCGACATCGGCAACGTGTCCGTCGTCGTCCCGACGATCCACCCGTACGTCCAGATCTGCGACCGGGACACCCCGGGCCACTCCGCACAGATGCGGGAGGCCGCCCGGGGCACGCGCGCCCACGACGCGACGGAGACCATCGCGGCCGCCCTGGCCGCCCTGGCCCTGGAACTCCTCACCGACCCGGCCCTCCTGGCGGCGGCCCGCGAGGAGTTCACCACCTCCGCCCACCACGCCTCCCCCGGTCAGGAGTCACGATGACCGCGCCGACCGCACCCGCCTCGTCCACGACCGCCTCGAACGCCCTCGCCGACACCTTCTTCAACTGGGACCTCATCGCCCGCACCTTCCCCCGTCTCCTCACCGAGGGCCTGCTGAACACCCTGGTCATCGCGGCGGGCGCGATCGTCCTGGGCATCGTGATCGCGCTGCTCGCGGCGATGCTGCTGCTGTCGAAGCGCTGGTGGGTACGGCTCCCCGCCCGCCTCTACGTGGACGTGTTCCGGGGCCTGCCGGTGATCATCACGGTGATGCTGGTCGGCGTGGGTCTGCCCGCCGCCGGCATCCGCCCCTTCGGCACCGACCCGTTCGGCTACGCGATCCTGGCGATCGGCATCATCTCCGGCGCGTACACGGCGGAGATCTTCCGCTCCGGCATCCAGAGCGTCGACACCGGCCAGCTGCAGGCGGCCCGCAGCCTCGGCATGAGCTATCTGACGGCGATGCGGCTGGTCGTCGTACCGCAGGGCGTCCGCCGTGTGCTGCCGGCCATGGCGGGCCAGTTCGTGAAGGACATCAAGGAGAGTTCGCTGGTCTACCTCCTCGGCCTCGCGGCCGGGCAGCGCGAGCTGTACTTCATCGCGCAGGAGGAGGTGGCCCGTACGTACAACTCCTCCCCCTCATCGCGGCCGGCATCAGCTATCTCGCGCTCACGATCCCGCTCACCTACTTCGTCAACCACCTGGACCGCCGCCTGCGCGAGGGCCCGCGCCCCGACTCGGCGCCACCGGAGCCCACGCCCACCGAGCCGGACGTACCGAAGCCCGCCGTCCGAGCCGGCGGGGCCAGTGGAGGAGAGTCCCGATGACCACGACCAACCCGCCCGGCCCGGTCGGTGTGACCGTCACCCCCGCCCCGCCCGCCGCCCTCCAGGTCGTCGGCCTGGTCAAGAGCTACGGCAGGACGACCGTGCTGCGGGACATCACCCTCGACGTCCGCCGGGGCGAGACCCTCTGCCTCATCGGCCCGTCCGGCTCCGGCAAGTCCACGCTCCTGAAGTGCCTCAACCTGCTGGAGACCCCCGACTCGGGCGAGATCTGGCTCGGTGAGACCTGTCTGACCTCCCCGCGCGCCGACGTGGACGGGGCCCGCGCCCGGATCGGCATGGTGTTCCAGCACTTCAACCTGTTCCCGCACATGAGCGTCGAGCGCAACGTCACCGTCGCCCTCACCTCGGTCAAGGGCATGGGCCGCGAGAAGGCCCGGGAGATCGCCCACCGCCGCCTTACCGAGGTCGGCCTCGCCTCCTTCGCCGGACAGCGGCCCGGACGGCTCTCCGGCGGCCAGCAGCAGCGCGTCGCCATCGCCCGCGCGCTCGCCATGGAACCGGAGGTGATGCTCTTCGACGAGGCCACCTCCGCCCTCGACCCCGAACTGGTCAAGGACGTCCTCGCCGTCATGCGGGACCTCGCGTCCGGCGGCATGACCATGGCCGTCGTCACCCACGAGATGGGCTTCGCCCGCGAGGCCGCCGACCGCGTCGCGTTCATGGACGACGGCCGCCTCGCCGAGATCGACACCCCCGACCGCCTGTTCGAGGACGCCCGGCACCCGCGGCTGCGGCAGTTCCTCTCCCAGGTCCTGTGACACCACCCCCTGCCTCACCCTCAGAAGGAAGAACAGTCATGAACGCCACGAACGTGTCGACCAGACGACCGCTGACCGGTGCCGCCACCTCCGCCCTCGCCCTCGCCCTGCTGCTCCCGCTCACCGGCTGCGGCGGGGACAGCGAGGCGGCCGGCTCCGCGAACGGCTCGTACGCCACGGTCCGCAGCGGTGTGATCACCGCCGCCACCCAGGCCGAACAGCCCCCCTTCGCCGTCACGGACGCCTCCGGCAACCCCAGCGGGTTCGCCGTGGACCTGATGAACGAGGCCGCCGAACGCCTCGGGGTGAAGGTCGAGTACAAGACCACCAACCTCCAGGGCATCCTCGCGGGCCTGTCCGCCGGCCAGTACGACATCGGTGTGGCCGGTGTGGGCGCCACGGCCGAACGCAAGAAGCAGGTCGCCTTCACGGAGCCCTACTACTGGGGCTTCACCGATGTGGTCACCCTCAAGACGGGGAAGGCGGGCAAGTTCACCGCGCTCCAGGACTTCGCGGGCCGACGGGTCGGCGCGGTCAGCGGCTCGGTCCAGGAGACCTTCGTCAACCGGGAGATGGGGAAGGCGGAACTGGTGAAGTTCAAGGACCAGACCGCCCTGATCACCCAGCTTCTCTCCGGCGGCATCGACGCGGTCGTCCTCGGCGGCGCCGACGCGGACGAGTACGCCGAGCAGCACCCCGTACGGGTCGCCGTGGAACTGGACAGCCTCCAGGGCAGCGCCTTCCCGCTCCGCAAGAACGGCGACCCGAAGCTGGTCAAGGACCTCGACGCCCAGATCGACGCCATGATCGACGACGGCACCTACGTCAAGCTCTACCGGAAGTACTTCCACGACCCGATCGCCGCCGACCTGCTCACCGTCCGCCCGAAGCTGGCCTCCCAGATAGCCAACACGGACCTGGAGCCGACGAAGATCTGAGCGCGCCGCTGAACGCGCCGTTGAGCCGCACCACCGGCCGCACCCCTCCGGTCGCCCCCGAGGCCCTCTCGCTCGCCACCGCTCCCGGCATGCCGTTGTCAGTGCCGGGGGCTAGTCTCCGGACAACCGACCGTATTCCCTTTTGTGCGTTTCAGGGAGGTTCTCGTGGTCTCGCGGCTCAACCCCTACCTCAGTTTCGACGGCGACGCCCGGCAGGCGATGGAGTTCTACAAGGAGGTCTTCGGCGGCGAGCTGACGCTGCACACCTTCGGCAACTTCGGCCGGCCCGACGCCCCGGAGTCGGACAAGATCATGCACGGCATGCTGGAGGCGCCGAACGGCTTCACCCTCATGGGCGCCGACACCCCGCCCGGCATGGAGTACCAGCCCGGCGGCGCTTTCTCCGTCAGCCTCAGTGGCGAGGACGACACCGAACTGCGCGGCTACTGGGAGAAGCTGTCCGCCGGCGGCACCGTCTCCGTCCCGCTCGACAAGCAGATGTGGGGCGACGTCTTCGGCATGTGCACGGACCGCTTCGGCGTCCCGTGGATGGTCAACATCAGCGAGCCGCAGGGCTCGTCCGGGGCCTGATCGCCCACGGTCCTCCGCTGACGCGCATGCCGTGCCGGCCCTCGTCGAGAGGGCCGGCACGGCATGCGCTATCCGTCAGCCGAAGGTGACGTTCAACTTGCCGTCGCTGCCGAAGGACCAGGCCAGGCCACCGGAGTACGAGGAGCACCGGGACCCGTTCGTCCCGGACCAGAACTGGTTGGAGCTGTCGGAGCTGCCGATGATCCGGTCGTTCGTCCCGCTCCCGCTACGGCAGGAGGTGTTGTCGCGGAACACCGACGTACCGCCGTCGAAGGTGAAGTTCCGCTCGGTGTTGTCGATGCTCACGTTGCCCGAGATCGCCATGGTGCCCGGGTTGCTGTTCCACGTGAAACCGTGCTTGCCGTTGTCGTAGGCGATGCTGCGCCGGACGATGTGGTTCACCGCGATGTCGTCGCCGCCGAGCTTGTAGCCGTTGCGGTCGCCGTTGCCGGCCTGTGAGCCGTCGCTGAGCGTGCCGTTCTCGTAGGCGAGGGAGTCCTCGATGGTCACCGGACCGATGGGGCCGGTGTCCGGCTTGGTGTAGAGGTCCCAGCCGTCGTCGATGTTGTTGTGGGCGACGGCGTACCGGAAGACGTTACCGGGCCCGGTCGTCAGCTTCGCCGCGAACCCGTCCGCGTCCTCGCCGTCGGAGTCGGCGTTGTCGTGCGACTCGGCGCTCACGATGAGGTTGTTGGCGGGCCACTCGCTGCTGGGCGAGGTGGAGGCGATCCGGCCGAGCTGGAGCCCGGTGTCGCGGTTGAAGCGGGTCACCGTGCGCTCGATGACGTTGTTGCTGCCGCCGACGTAGATGCCGTTGTCCCCGGCCCGCTCGACGACGAGGCCCTTGACGTGCCAGTACGAGGCGTTGAGCTGGAGGCCCCGGTTCGACGAACTCTCGCTCTGTGCCGAGAAGTTGAGGACCGGCCTCTCGCCCGGGTACGCGGTCAGGGTGGTACGGGCGGCGGAGGTCCCGGAACTGCCGACCGGGATGGTGACGGTCGAGGCATGGGCGTACGTGCCGCCGCGCAGGTAGATCGTCCCGCCGGCCGTGATCCGGCTGATGGCCGAGGTGAGGGTGGTGGGGGCGGACACGGTGCCGGCGGCGCTGTCGGTCCCGGTCGGGGAGACGTAGAGCGCGGAACTCGACGGCGGCGGGGTGGTGCCGCCGTCGGGCACGTTCGCGTCGAGGTAGTCGATGTTGGGCAGGCCGCCTGCGGCGGTGGGGTTGATGCGGATGACGTTGCTGCCCGAAGTCACCGGCACGGTCAGCGTCTTGGTGGTCCACGCCGTCCAGGTGCCGGTGCTCTCGAAGGACGTGGTCGTGGCGGTCGTACCGTTGACGGTGACGCTCGCGGCCCGCGCGGCCGTGGTGCCGTTGGCGAACCGGACGGACAGGGTCGCCGTGCCCGATGCGGGTGCGGTCACGGTGAACTGCGCGTGGGCGCCGGCGGCGTTGGTGCCGTTGCAGAATCCGCTGCCCGAGTACCCGGTCCAGTCGGAGTCGATCGTCCCGGTGCAGACGGCCGGTGCCGCCTCGGCCTCGTACCGGGTAGTCGCGGCCTGCGCCGCCGTACCGGACAGCGCGACCAGCAGCCCTGCCACCAGGCCTGCGCTCGCCGTCGCCATGACGGGTCTCACGTGCGTCGATTGCATCGTTCGGTCTCCAGGGATGAGATCCAGAATGTGGTCCGAAGTGCATGAAGAAAGCGCTTTCCCTGGGAGGGAGTGTCCGGGGGTGAACTGAGCACGTCAATAGAACGCGCAAACTTTTGTTCACATGGATGAACTGAGGCGGGCGATGGGTTGGCGCTGTTGGGAAAGAATCGCCTTAGGTGGTGAAGTCTGTCCGAGCATGTGAACACCGCGCTGTGCATGGGGGTATGTGCTTCCGGATGTGGCGCGATGGGTGTTGCGGGACGCTTTATCGACGGGTGTTGAGACGGGCGGCCTGGCGGGTGAGGTGGGCGCGTTCGGCGAGGTTGGGGGCCTTGTCGGCGGCCTCGGCGTAGAGCCGGGCCGCCGTGGTCAGGTCGCCGTCGCGCTCGTGGAGGTGGGCCGCGACGGCGGTGTGACGGGGCAGGGAGTCGTCCAGTTCGGCGAGCGCGGCCAGCCCGGCGCGGGGCCCGTCGGCCTCGCCCACGGCGACCGCGCGGTTGAGCCGGACGATCGGGTTGTCGGTCAGAGCCGTCAGCTCGTCGTACCACTCGACGATCTGCACCCAGTCGGTCTCGGCGGCGGTGGGCGCGTCGGCGTGGAGGGCGGCGACGGCGGCCTGGGCCTGGAACTCGCCCAGCCGGTCACGGGCGAGGGCCGCCTGAAGAATCTCGATGCCCTCGGCGATGAGTCGTGTGTCCCACCGGCCGCGGTCCTGCTCGGCGAGCGGCACCAGGCTGCCGTCGGGCGCGGTCCGGGCGGCGCGACGGGCGTGGTGCAGCAGCATGAGCGCGAGCAGCCCGGCCACCTCGGGGTGGTCGATCGCGGCCGTGAGCTGCCGGGTGAGCCGGATGGCCTCGGCCGCGAGGTCGACGTCGCCGGAGTAGCCCTCGTTGAAGACGAGGTAGAGCACGCGCAGCACGGTGGCGACGTCGGCCGGCTGGTCGAGGCGCACGCCGGAGACCGTCCGCTTGGCCCGGCTGATGCGCTGCGCCATGGTCGCCTCGGGCACGAGGTACGCCTCGGCGATCTGCCGGGTGGTGAGACCGCCGACGGCGCGCAGGGTGAGCGCGACCGCCGAGGCCGGAGTCAGTGAGGGGTGGGCGCACAGGAAGTAGAGCTGGAGCGTGTCGTCCACGGCGGGCGCGGGCCCGGGCGCGGGCTCCTCCTCGACGCGGTCCTCACGCCGACGGCGGGCGCCGTCGGCGCGGGCCGCGTCGAGGAACTTGCGCCAGGCCACGGTGACGAGCCAGCCCTTGGGGTCGCGCGGCGGGCCGGCGGGCCAGACGCGGAACGCCTCGACCAGCGCGTCCTGCACGGCGTCCTCGGCCGCCGCGAAGTCGGCTCCGCGGCGGACGAGGACGGTGAGCACGCTCGGTGTGAGGCTCCTGAGCAGGACTTCGTCCATGGTGGAGTGCTTGGTGGTGCGCTTGGTGGACACCTGGGACATCACTCCGTGATGGTGGGCTGTACGCCGTAGAACGGACGGACCTCCAGCCACTCGTGGATCGGCTTGCCCCCCGCCCCGGGGGCGGCCGACAGCTCTCCGGCCAGCTCGACGGCACGGTCGTAGCTGTCGACGTCGATGATCATCCAGCCGGCGATCAGGTCCTTGGTCTCGGCGAACGGGCCGTCGGTGACCGGCGGGCGCCCCTCTCCGTCGTAGCGGACCCACGCCCCCTCGGGCGCGAGCGCCTGGCCGTCGACGAACTCGCCGCTCTTCTCCAGCCGGGCGGCGAAGTCGTTCATGTACTGCACGTGCGCCGAGATCTCCTCGGGGCTCCACTGGTCCATCGGCACGTTGTTGACCGGGGCCGGGGCGCCTCGGTAGTGCTTCAGCAGCAGGTACTTGGCCATGGTCGTACTCCTCGGTCCTCGTGCGACCCATTGTGGTCGCGTTCATACCGGGGACGGAGCGGGGCGCGGGTTCTCGACATCGCCGGAGGATTTTTTCCGGGGACTTTTTCCGGGGAGTTTTGCGGGGAGAGCGCCGGTGCGCGCCGGCGGCCGTACGGCCGGTTCCGACACGAGGCGGAAGAGGGCCGGACACGGGACGCGCTGCGAGGGCCCAGGAGGTCCGGACACGACAAAGGCAAGGAGGTCATGTGCTCCTTGCCACTCTCAACGTATAGCGCACCAGGGGGCTTGCGGCAAGGCCCCCGTGGTGCCGCAGAATCTCCGGCCTGAGCCTGATTCGTCGGACACGACGAACACGACGAACACCGGGGGCGCTTCGATGCGTGTGCTGTTGGCGAACTACGACTCGCGCGGAGGTGTCGAGCCGCTGGTGGGACTCTCGGTCCGGCTGCGCGAACTCGGCGCGGAGGTGCGGGTGTGCGCGCCGCCGGACGAGGAGTTCGCGCGGCGGCTGGCGAGTGTCGGCGTACCGCTGGTGCCGTTCGGCCGTCCCGTACGCGCGCTGATGACCGCGGCGGTGCCGCCGACGGCGGGCGGCGTGCCCCGGCGTGCGGCCGAGCTGCTCGCGGAGTTCGGCACGGTCGCCGAGGCGGCCGAGGGCTGCGACGTACTGGTGGCGACGGGGCTGCTCCCGGCCGCGGCCTGTGTGCGGTCGGTGGCCGACAAGCTGGGCGTCCCGTACGTCTACGCGAGCTTCCAGTCCGTCTCCTTGCCGTCGCCCCACCATCCGCCGATGGCCCGGCCGGGGCGGCCGCTGCCGACGGACACGACCGACAACCGCGCCCTCTGGGACTTCGACGCCCGGAGCGCGAACGACCTGTTCGGCGAGGTGATCAACACCCACCGCGCGTCGGTCGGCCTGCCGCCGGTGGCCGACGTCCGCGACCACGTCTTCACCGACCGGCCGTGGCTGGCGACGGATCCGGTACTGGATCCTTGGAGGTCGTCGCCGTGCGGGTCAGAGTCATCGCCGTGGGAGCCGTCGCCGTGGGAGTCGTCGCCGTGCGGGTCGGAGTCATCGCCGTGGGGGACGACTGGGGAGGGGGCGCGGCGGGGTCCGTCGTCCCCCGGCCTCGGCGTCGTGCAGACCGGTACCTGGATCGTGCCGGACGAGCGCCCGCTCCCGGACGGGCTGACGGCGTTCCTGGACGCGGGTGCGCCGCCGGTGTACGTCGGCTTCGGCAGCATCGCCATCGGCGGCTCCGAGGACGTCGCCCGGGCCTCCGTCGAGGCGATCCGCGCCCACGGCCGCCGCGTGATCCTCTCCCGGGGCTGGGCTGAACTGGCCCACCTCGACGACCGCGACGACTGCTTCGTCGTCGGCGAGGCGAACCACCACGCGCTGTTCCGCCGCGTCGCCGCCGTCGTCCACCACGGCGGCGCGGGTACGACGACGACGGCGACCTGGGCGGGCGCGCCCCAGGTGGTGGTGCCCCAGGGCGCGGACCAGCCGTACTTCGCGGGCCGGGTGGCCGAGCTGGGCATCGGCGTGGCCCACGAAGGCCCGACCCCGACGTCCGAGTCCCTGTCGGCGGCACTGAAGGTGGCCCTGGCGCCGGAGACGGCGGCGCGGGCGGCCGAGGTGGCCGGGATGGTCCTGCCGGACGGGGCGGTGCGGGCGGCGAGGCGGCTGCTGGACACGTACGGAGGGCAGTAAGCCTGGGCGCGGCCCGGCTCAGCTTGGCTCACGCGGACGAGAAACGGTACGGCCGCCCCGAGGGAGCCGCGCCGCACGCCAGCCCCGGCCCCATACGCCCGTCGTCATTCCCCACGCCCGCCTGCATTCCCCACGCCCGACGCTCTCCGCCCAGCTCGACGCCGAACGGCGGGCCCCCGGCGGCCTCGGCCGCCACGCCATGGACCGCGACACGGAGATCCACCGACTGAGCGCCCGGCTGCGCACCCTGCGCCGCTTCGGCCTGGACCTGTGCCTCGGCCGCATGGTGACCGAGGACGACCCCGAGACCCCCGTCTACGTCGGCCGCCTGGGCCTCACCGACAGCGCCACGGGCCGCCGTCTGCTGGTCGACTGGCGCTCCCCCGCCGCCGAACCCTTCTTCGGCGCGACCCACGCCAACCCGATGGGCCTGACCAGCCGCCGCCGCTACCGCTGGACCGACGGCCGTATCAGCGACTACTGGGACGAGATCTTCTCCTCGGCCGAACTCGACAGTCTCACCGACCACCACCACACCGCCGCCCTCGACGACCAGTCCGCGTTCATCGCCAGCCTGGGCACCAACAGGTCGGAGCGCATGCGGGACGTCCTCGGGACCATCCAGGCCGACCAGGACGCCATCATCCGCGCCGGCTCCCGGGGCGCGCTGGTCGTCGACGGCGGGCCCGGCACCGGCAAGACGGTCGTCGCCCTGCACCGTTCCGCCTACCTCCTCCACTCCGACCCCCGGCTGGGCCACCGCCGGGGCGGTGTCCTCTTCGTCGGCCCCCACCGCCCGTACCTCTCCTACGTCGCCGACGTCCTGCCCAGCCTCGGCGAGGAGGGTGTACAGACGTGCATCCTGCGGGACCTGGTCGAGGAAGGGGCGACGGCCGGCGTCGAGCCCGACCCGGAGGTGGCCCGTCTGAAGTCGTCCGCGGCGCTGGTCGGCGGCATCGAGAAGGCCGTCCGCTTCTACGAGGAACCGCCCACCGAGGGCATGACGGTCACGACCCCCTGGTCCGACATCCGGCTGAGCCCCGCCGACTGGACGGCGGCCTTCGACGCGGCCGAACCGGGCACCCCGCACAACGAGGCCCGCCACCAGGTCTGGGAGGAGCTGCTGACGATCCTGACGGACAAGCACGAGGCCGCGGCCGACCCCGACGGGGACCCCGAGGCCGAGACGGCCGTGTCCCCCGCCCTCCTCCGCAGGTCCCTGCTCCAGAACAGGGACCTGGTCACGACGTTCAACCGGGCCTGGCCGCTGCTGGAGGCGGCGGACCTGGTGGGAGACCTGTGGTCGGTGCCGGCGTATCTGCGGCTGTGCGCCCCCTGGTTGACCCGTGACGAGGTCCGGCTCCTCCAGCGCGACGACCCCCAGGCGTGGACGACCTCCGACCTCCCCCTCCTCGACGCCGCCCGCGCGCGTCTCGGCGACCCGGAGACGGCCCGCCGCAAACGCCGCCACGCGGCCACCCTCGCCGCGCAGCGGGAGCGCATGACCCAGGTCGTGGACAACCTGATCGAGGCGGTCTCCAACTCCGGCGCCGACGGCGACGACGGCGAGGGCCTGGTGACGATGTTGCGCGGCGAGGACGCCCAGGTGAGCCTGGTCGACAACGCCGAACTCCACACCGCCGACCCGGACTTGCTGGCCGGCCCCTTCGCCCACATCGTCGTGGACGAGGCGCAGGAACTGACGGACGCGGAATGGCAGATGCTGCTGCAGCGCTGCCCGTCCCGCAGCTTCACGATCGTCGGCGACCGCGCCCAGGCCCGGCACGGCTTCACGGAGTCCTGGCAGGACCGCCTGAAGCGGGTGGGCCTGGACCGCATCACGCAGTCCTCCCTCACCGTCAACTACCGCACCCCGGAAGAGATCATGACGGAGGCGGCACCGGTCATCCGGGCCGCGCTCCCCGACGCGAACGTCCCGACGTCCATCCGCAGCAACGGCATCCCGGTCGACCACACCCCGACCTCGGACCTGACGACGACCCTGAACTCGACCCTCGACACCTGGCTGTCCGCCGACCCCGACGGGACGGCGTGCGTGATCACCGCACCGGACTCCGCGACGCACGTCCACACGACCCTGCGCTCCCGGGCGACCCCACGGGTCCGCGTGTTGACCCCCGAACTGTCGAAGGGCCTCGAGTTCGACTTCGTGGTCCTGGTCGACCCGGAGGACTTCGGCGAGGGCATCGAGGGAGCGGTGGACCACTACGTGGCGATGACCCGGGCGACCCGACGCCTGGTGATCCTCACGACCGTCTGAGCCCCAGGTTCACTTCGGGGTGCACTCCGAAGTACACCCCGAAGTACACCCCGACCACACCCCGAGGTTCAGCCGCCGCGGGCGGCTCCCTCCGGCCAGACGACGTCCACGGGGATCCCGGCCGCCCGCGCCGCGAGCACGGCGTCGGCGGTGCCGCCGCCCTTGCCGGTGGGCGGCGCACCGTCCCACACGGCCACGAGCCGGTCGGCCCGCTGGACGAGCACGGAGTTGGCAGCCTCGTACGCCTCCCGTTCGGCCGTCTCGTAGGGAAGCACGACGACCTCCGCGGCGGCCGCCAGGAGCCGGTCGTACGAGCCCCCGTGCTCGGGCTCGACGGTGCTGCGCCGGTAGTCCCGCGAGGGCACGACGACGACCAGCCGTCCCCCGGCGGCGAGCACGGCCTCGGCGAAGACCGTGTCGGCCCCCTTGGCGATGCAGGAGACCCCGACGAGGGGGTCGCCGTCCCCGCCGTACGGCTTGAGCAGCCCGTCCAACGCCGCACGCACCAGCGGGACGGTCGCCTCGGTCAGATCCAGGTGCCCGGTCACCGCGATGGTGGTCTGTCGTCGCGGAACCTGGTTGCCCACAGCGGTGGTCATACGCAGACGCCTCCCTGGTGGTGCTCAGTAGCTCTCGAGGGGGACCCAGGCCCGCCCTCCCGAGTCGTCCGTGCCGTACCAGTAGTGCGGCATTCCCTTGATGCCGGTGGTGTGGAACGGGCGGCCGTGGTCGTCGATGCGGATCGTGCCGGTGCGGCCCTGGGAGGACCAGTCGAGTTCGAGGTACCAGCGGGCATCGTAGGTCTGTGTCGTCGCGTCGACCAGCAGCACCTCGGGGTCCTCGGCGGAGACACGGTACGGGAAGCGCACGGCCGGGATGACGCGTCCGCCGTCGGCGCCGTCCTCGCCGTCCTTCGGGTGGGCGATGGGGCGGTCCGCGTCGAGGTTCACGGCGAAGTGGCGGGGCGTGAGCTCGCTGCCGCAGCCCTGGCCCATGAAGTACGCGGTCCCGCCGCCCGCGGTGTCACGGCCGACGACGCGGACGTGGAGCGCGTCCAGGACCACCGCCGCCGACGACTTCCCCTGCACCGAGATCCGCACCTTCGTCTGCCGCCCGTGCACCGCGTTCTGCGTCGCGGCCCAAACGTCGGCATCCTGCTCGAACGGCGGCGGAGGTACCTGGGCGGGGGGCTTGTCGATGACGTAGTCGTGGTCGCACCCCTTGTCCCAGACGAGGGAGTCGATGCTCCAGGTGAGGGGCGGGGAGGCGGCCGGTTTCGTGGCCGACGGGTTCGCCGGGCGGCCGGGGGCGCCTGGGGTGGTCGGCCGCGTGCTCGCGGGACCGGTGCCGGTACCAGTACCGGTACCGGGGGTGTCCGCCTCCGAGGAGCGGCCGTCCGACAGGGCGGACATGCTGCCGATGGTGAGGGTGAGGGTGAGGGCGAGTAGGGCGCAGGCGGCGGCTGCGGATGCCAGGACCGGCCGTCGGCGGTACCAGGGGAGGGGACGGGGAGCAGGACCGTAAAACAAAAGCAGCTC
>NZ_JARGEE010000188.1:0-17654 GCF_033794485.1 Streptomyces sp. MB09-02B | reverse complement strand
CCTCGCCGCCGTCCCCGTCCTCCTCTCGGCCCGCGACCCCGAAGCCCTGCGCGCGCAGGCCGCCAGGTTGCACGTGCAGGCAGATGCGGACCCGGCCTCCGACGGCCCCCGCCTCCTCGACCTCGGTCTCGCCACCGCCACCACCCGGGCCGCGCTGGAACACCGGGCCGTGGTGGTCGCGAAGGACGGCGACCAACTAGCCCGCGCCCTGACCGCGCTGGCCTCCGGGGAACCCGCCCCCGGACTCGTCACGGGCCTGGCCGACGAACAGCTCTGCGCGTTCCTGTTCACCGGGCAGGGCGCCCAACGGCCCGGCATGGGCAAGGAGTTGTACGCGGCCTTCCCGGTCTACGCACAGGCCCTCGACGCGGTCCGCGCGGTACTCGACCCGCACCTCGAACAGCCCTTGCTCGACCCGATGTTCGCGGAACCCGGCACCGACGCCGCCGCGCTGCTGAACGAGACCGAGTACACCCAGGCGGCCACCTTCGCGATGGAGGTGGCGCTCTTCCGGCTGCTGGAGAGCTGGGGGGTGACGCCCCGCTATCTGGCCGGGCACTCCGTCGGCGAACTCGCCGCCGCCCACGTCTCCGGCATGCTCACGCTGCCCGACGCCTGCGCCCTGGTGGCCGCGCGCGGCCGGCTCATGCAGGCCCTGCCGACGGGCGGCGCCATGGTCGCCCTGGAGGCCACCGAGAGCGAGGTCGCACCGCTGCTCGCGGGTCGGCAGGACGCCGTCGCGCTGGCCGCCGTCAACGGCGAACGGTCCGTGGTGGCCTCCGGGACGGCCACCGCGGTCGCCTCGATCGCCGAGCACTTCACCGGCCTCGGCCGCCGCACCCGGCGCCTGAGCGTGTCCCACGCCTTCCACTCCCCGCTGATGGACCCCATGCTCGACGACTTCCGTGACGTCGTCCGGAAGACGGAGTTCCACGCACCCGCCGTCCCCGTCGTCTCCGGCGTCACCGGCGGGTTCCTGGACGACGAGGAATGGCGGTCGCCCGACTACTGGGCCCGTCAGGTCCGGGACACCGTCCGCTTCCACGACGTGACCCGCACCCTGCGGGACGCGGGCGTCACCACCCAGGTCGAACTGGGCCCGGACGCCGCCCTCACCGCCCTGGTCGACGCCGACGACCGGGCCCTGCGGCCCGTCGCCACGCAGCGTCGCGACCAGGGCGAGACCCACGCGCTCGTCACCGCCCTCGCCCACCTGCACACACGGGGCGTCCCGGTGGACTGGGCGGCCTTCTTCGCCGGCCGCGACGCCCACCCCGTGCCCCTGCCGACGTACGCCTTCCAGCGGCGGCACTACTGGCTGCGGCCCAAGCCCGGCGCCTCGGCCGGCAAGGCCGCCGGGCTGCCCACCGCCGGGCACCCCCTGCTGGGCGGCGCCGTCACCGTGGCCGGCACCGACACCCTGCTGCTGACCGGCCGCCTCGGCGTGGACACCCACCCCTGGCTCGCCGACCACGCCGTGGGCGGCTCCGTCCTCGTCCCCGGCACGGCCCTGCTGGAACTCGCCCTGCACGCCGCCGCACGCCTGGGCACCACGACCCGTACGGCCCTCGCGGTCGGCGAACTCGTCCTGCGGGCGCCCCTGGTGCTCCCCACCACCGGCGGCGTACGGATCCAGGCCGTCGTCGACGGGCCCGGCGACGACGGACGGCGCGCCCTGCGGATCGTCTCCCAGCCGGAGTCCGCGGACGGCGACGAGTGGACCACCCACGCCGACGGCGTCCTCGGCGATGAACAGCCCGACGACGGCGCCGGTACGGGCACCGCGTGGCCGCCGGCCGAGGCCTCCGCCGTCGACACGGACTCCCTCTACGCCGGCCTCGCCGCCGGTGGCTTCGCCTACGGTCCCTCCTTCCAGGGCGTCCGGCGCGCCTGGCGGCAGGGCGACGACGTGTACGCCGAGGTCGCCCTGCCCGAAACGGTCGCGGGCGCCGCCGACTTCGCCCTCCACCCCGCACTCGCCGACGCGGCCCTGCACGCCGCCGTGTTCGCCGGCGGTCCCTTCGCGGACGCGGCCGGAGCGGCCCGGCTGCCCTTCGTCTGGGACGGGGTGACGCTGCACGCCACCGGCGCCACCGCGCTGCGCGTCCGCATCACCCCGACCGGCCCCGACAGCCTCACTCTGGCCCTCGCCGATCCGACGGGCACCCCCGTGGCGACGATCCGCTCGCTGACCGTCCGCGCCGCCCCCGACCTCGCCGCCCCCGCCCCGGCCGGTGCGCCGGCCGAGGACCTCCACCTGCCCGGCTGGGAGACCGTACCGCTGCCGGCCGGCCGCTGGGCCCTCGTCGGGGACCCCGACCGCCTGCCCGCCCTGCCCGGGGCCGCCCGCCACCCCGCCCCGGCCGCCGCCGCCCGGGACGCCGACCAGGTCGTGCTCGCCCTCGACACCGCCCTGCCGTCCGGCACCGAACCCGGTGACACCGACGCCGTGACGGCCGTTCACACCGTCACCGAACAGGTCCTCGACACCGTACGGGGCTGGCTGTCCGACCCCGCCGACGTGGGCGCCGCCCGGCTGATCCTGCTGCTGCGGGGCGCCGTACGCGTCGGGCCCGAGGAGGAGGCCCCCGACCCGGTCGCCGCCGCCGTATGGGGACTGATGAGTTCCGCGGCGCACGAGAACCCCGACCGGATCGCCGTCGTCGACTGGGACGGCGACGAGGCCTCGGCCGCCGCGCTCACCCGCGCCCTGGCGATCGCCGAACCCCGGCTCGCCCTGCGCGCGGGCACCGTCCACACACCCCGGCTGATCCCCCTCTCCCGCGACTCCGCGCTGCTGCCGCCGCCCGGCCCCGGACCGTGGATCCTCGACCGCGTGGGCGACGGTGCCACCATCGACGACCTCGCGCTCGTCCCGGCACCCGAGAGCCTCGCCGCACCGCCCGGGCCCGGCCGGGTACGGGTCGACGTACGCGCCTGCGGGGTGAACTTCCGGGACGTCGTCGTCGCCCTCGGCCTCGTCGACGGACTGAGCGGCCTCGGCGGCGAACTCGCCGGCGTGGTCACCGCCGTGGGACCCGACGTGCCCGGCATCGAGCCAGGCGACCGCGTCCTCGGCCTCGGCCCCGCCACCTTCGGCCCGGTCGCCGTCACCGACCACCGCTGGCTGGCCCCGATGCCCGACGGCTGGACCTTCGAACAGGCCGCAGCCGTCCCCATCGCCTACCTCACCGCCTACTACGGCCTGGTGGACCTCGCGGACGTCCAGCCCGGCCAGAAGGTGCTCGTCCACGCCGGAGCCGGCGGCGTCGGCACCGCCGCCGTGCAACTCGCCCGGCACCTGGGAGCCGAGGTATACGCCACCTCCAGCGCCGGTAAGCGGCACGTCCTGCGCGCCGCCGGACTCGACGACGACCACACCGCCGACTCCCGCAGCCTCGCCTTCGCCGACCACTTCCTGGGGACCACCGGCGGACAGGGCATGGACGTCGTCCTGGACTGTCTGGCGGGGGAGTTCGTCGACGCGGGCCTCGGCCTGCTGCCGCGCGGCGGGCACTTCCTGGAGATGGGCAAGACCGACATCCGCGCCCCCGACACCGTCGCCGCCGCCCACCCCGGCGTCACCTACCAGGCGTACGACCTCCAGGAGGCGCCCCCCGACCGGATGCGCGAGATGCTCCGGGAGATCCTCGACCTCTTCGCGCGCGGCGCCCTCGCCCCGCCGCCCCTGACGGTCTGGGACATTCGCCGGGCCCGCGACGCCTTCCGTGCGCTGAGCCAGGCCAAACTCGTCGGCAAGGCCGTCCTCACGGTCCCCCGTCGAACCGACCCCGAGGGCACGTTCGTCGTCACCGGCGCCGGCGGTCACCTCGGCGGCCTCGTCGCCCGCCACCTCGTCGCCCGGCACGGCGCCCGGCACCTGCTGCTCCTCAGCCGCCGAGGCCCCGACGCCCCGGGCGCCGCCGGACTGGAGGCCGAACTGCGCGCGGCCGGCGCCGAAACCGTCACCACCCTCTCCTGCGACCTCGCCGACCGGACCGCGCTGCGCACCGCACTGGCCGGGCTGCCCGCCGACCGGCCGACCACGGCGGTCGTGCACACCGCCGGCGTCCTCGACGACGGCATCGCCGCCGGGCTCACCGATGTACAGCTCCACCGCGTCCTGCGCCCCAAGGCGGACGCCGCCGCCCACCTCGACGCGGTCCTGCGTGAACTCGGCCACGACCCCGCCGTGTTCGCGCTGTTCTCCTCCGCCTCCGGCTTCACCGGCAACCCCGGCCAGGCCAACTACGCGGCGGCGAACCTCTGGCTGGACGCCCTCGCGGCCCGGCGCAGGGCCCGGGGGCTGCCGGGGCTGTCCCTGCTCTGGGGAGCCTGGGAACAGACCGGCGACGGCATGACCGCCGGACTCGACGACACCGACCAGCGACGGATGGCCCGGTCCGGACTGCGCGCCCTCGCCCCTGACCGGGGACTCGCCCTGTTCGACGCCGCCCTGGGCGCGGACGCCGACGCGGTGGCACCCCTGGCACTGGACACCGCCGCCCTGCGCGCCCAGGCCGAGGCGGGCACCCTGCCCGCCGTCTTCCGCGCCCTCGTGCAGGCTCCCCTCCTGCGGCGCGCCGCCGTCGCCGGCACCGGGGAACCCGCCCTGGCCGAACGGCTGACCGCACTGTCCGACACCGAACGCCACCGGCTGCTGCTGGACCTCGTCACCACCCACACCTCCACGGTCCTCGGCCACGGCTCACCGGACTCCCTCGGCTCCGGGCGGACCTTCCGCGAACTCGGCTTCGACTCCCTCACCGCCGTCGAGCTGCGCAACAGCCTCGCCGCCGCGACCGGACTGCGGCTGCCCGCGACCCTCGTGTTCGACCACCCCACCCCGCAGGCACTGGCGGAACGGCTGCACGCCGAACTCGCCCCGCCCGAGGCCTCACCGGCCCAGGAGGCGCTCGCCCTGCTCGACGGACTCTTCCGGCACCTGGGGGACGTGCCCCACGACGACCCCGACCGCCGGCACCTGGACGAGCGACTCCACCAGGTGCTGCGGACCTGGCAGCAACCGGTCGACAGCAGCACCACCGCCGACCCCGCCCCCGACCTCGACGCGGCCTCCGACGACGACCTGTTCGCCATGGTCGACGACGGAGTCCGGCTGCCCTGACCCCGGCGGCACCGCGCTGCCCGGCAGGGGCCACACCCCGCCCCGCCGGTCAGGCATCACATCCCCCCACCGCGAGGAAAGTGACGCACGTATGTCCAGCACATCCGACGAACCCGGCAGCGAGACCGAGCACAAACTCCGCGAGTACCTCAGGCGGGCCATCGCCGACGCCCGTGATCTGCGCGAGAGGCTGCGGCGGACCGAGGACCGGGTACGGGAGCCGATCGCCATCACCGGCATGGCCTGCCGGTTCCCCGGCGGGGTCGCCTCGCCCGACGACCTGTGGCGCATGGTGACCGGCGGAACCGACGCGATCGGTCCCTTCCCCCGCGACCGGGGGTGGCCGCTGGAGGACCTCTACGAAGCGGCCGACGGGGTCTCCTCCTCGGTGACCCTGGAGGGCGGCTTCCTCAACGATCCGGCGGGCTTCGACGCGGAGTTCTTCGGTATCTCCCCGCGCGAGGCGCTGGCGATGGACCCCCAGCAGCGGCTGCTCCTGGAGGTGTCGTGGGAGGCGGTGGAGCGGGCCGGCATCGACCCCTCGTCGCTGCGGGGCAGCCGCACGGGAGTCTTCCTCGGCGGGGGCTCCGAGGACTTCGTCGGTCTGCTGGCGATGAGCCAGGACACCGAGGAACCCCCGTCGCTGACCGGGATGACCAGCAGCGTCATGTCGGGCCGGGTGGCCTACACGCTCGGCCTGGAGGGCCCCGCGCTCACCGTGGACACGGCCTGCTCCTCCTCCCTCGTCACCCTGCACCTCGCGGTGCAGGCGCTGCGGACGGGTGAGTGCGACCTCGCGCTGGCCGGGGGAGTGACCGTGATGTCGACCCCCGGCATCTTCCCCGAGTTCGCCCGGCAGGGCGGCCTCGCCTCCGACGGCCGCTGCAAGGCGTTCGCGGACACGGCCGACGGCACCGGCTGGGGCGAGGGCGTGGGCGTGCTGATGGTGGAGCGGCTGTCGGACGCCCGCCGCCACGGGCGTCCGGTGCTGGCGGTGGTACGGGGGGCGGCGGTGAACCAGGACGGCGCCTCGAACGGGCTGACGGCCCCGAACGGTCCGTCGCAACAGCGGGTGATCCGGGACGCGTTGGTGAACGCGGGGCTGTCACCGGCCGACGTCGACGCGGTGGAGGCGCACGGCACCGGGACCCGGCTGGGCGATCCGATCGAGGCGCAGGCGCTGCTGGCCACGTACGGACAGGGGCGGCCCGCGGACCGGCCGTTGTGGGTCGGCTCCGTCAAGTCCAACATCGGGCACACCGTGGCGGCCGCCGGCGTCGGCGGTGTCATCAAGACGGTGATGGCGCTCCGGCACGGGGTGCTGCCGAAGACCCTGCACGTGGACCGGCCGACGCGACAGGTCGACTGGTCGACGGGCGCGATGGAGCTGTTGACCGAGGCCCGTGCGTGGCCGGAGACAGGGCGTGCACGAAGGGCGGCCGTCTCCTCGTTCGGCATCAGCGGGACCAACGCCCATGTCATCCTCGAACAGGGCGACGAGGCGCGGGGCGCGTCCTCGGAGGAGGACCAGGAGGAGGACGGCGCGGGGCCTGTGCCCTGGCTGCTCTCCGCGCGCGGCGAGGCCGCGCTGCGGTCCCAGGCGGCGAAGCTCCTGGCCCGTCTCCGGAGCCGTCCCGGCACCCGTCCGCAGGACGTCGGTTACTCGTCCGCCCTCACGCGTGCCGCGCTGGAGCACCGGGCCGTGGTGGTCGGCGCGGGGCGTGCGGAGTTGCTGCGGGGTCTGGCGGCGGTCGCCGAGGGACAGCCGGACGCAGGAGTGGTGCGGGGGCGCGCGGGTGGCGGCCCGGGCCCGGTGTTCGTGTTCCCGGGGCAGGGTTCGCAGTGGGCCGGTATGGCGGTGGAGTTGTGGGAGACCTCGCCGGTGTTCGCGGAGCGGATGGCCGAGTGTGAGCGGGCGTTGTCGGCGTTCGTGGACTGGTCGTTGACCGAAGTTCTGGTGGATGAGGGTGAGTTGGTGCGGGTCGATGTGGTGCAGCCCGTGTTGTGGGCGGTGATGGTGTCTTTGGCGGAGGTGTGGCGGTCGTTCGGGGTGGAGCCGGCGGCGGTGGTCGGTCATTCGCAGGGGGAGATTGCTGCGGCGGTGGTAGCCGGGGCGTTGTCCCTGGAGGACGGTGCGCGGGTGGTGGCGTTGCGTTCGCGGGCGATTCTCGCCCTCTCCGGCCGGGGTGGCATGGCGTCCGTGCAACTGCCGGTCGACGAGGTGCGCGCGTTGTCCGCGGCGGCCGACGGCCGCGTGGAGGTCGCGGCGGTCAACGGGCCGTCGTCGGTGGTGGTGGCCGGGAGCGCGGAGGGTCTCGACGAGGTGATCGCCGAGGCCGAGGCGCGCGGCGCCCGGGCACGCCGCATCGCCGTGGACTACGCCTCGCACTCCCACCATGTCGAGGAGATCAGGGAGGAGTTGGCGCAGTCGCTCGCCCCGGTGGCGCCGGTGTCCTCGCCGGTGGCCTACTACTCGTGCGTCACCGGGGACCGAATGGACACGGCCGCGCTGGACGGCGCGTACTGGTTCCGGAATCTGCGTCGGCCGGTGCGGTTCGAGGAGGCCACACGGGCCCTGCTGGAGCAGGGCCACTGCCTGTTCGTGGAGATCAGCCCGCACGCCGTGCTGACGGGCGCCGTACGGGACACCGCGGAGGCGGCCGGGCGCGCGGTCGGGACCACGGGCACGCTGCGTCGCGGCGAGGGCGGTCCGCGCCGCATGCTCCTCTCCCTGGGTGAGGCGTACGTGCACGGGGCCCCGGTCGACTGGCGGCCCGGCTTCGCCGGAACCGGCGCCCGGGCCGTCGACCTGCCCACGTACGCCTTCCAGCACCGGCGCTACTGGACCGAGATGCCGGCCGCGCGCTCCGGCGACGTGGCCCTCGCCGGGCTCGGGCGGGCCGACCACCCCGTGCTCCGCGCGGTCGTGGAACCGGCCGACGCGGACCGCACGGTGTTCACCGGGCGCCTCTCGCCCAAGGAGCAGCCCTGGACGGCCGACCACGTGGTGCACGGCACCACCCTGCTGCCGGGCACCGCCTTCCTCGAACTGGCGCTGTGGGTGGGGGAGCGGCTCGGGACCCCCGAGGTCGACGAACTCGTCCTGGAGGCACCGCTGTCGCTGCGCGCGGCCGAGCCGGTGCGGTTGCAGCTCGTGGTGGAGGAGCCCGACGAGGAGGGGCGGCGCGCGGTGCGCTTCTTCTCCCGTACGGAGTCGGGGGACGAGGAGTGGACCCGGCACGGCAGCGCCGTCCTCGGGGCGGACCCGCAGCCGGCGTTCGACCTGGGAACCTGGCCGCCCGTCGGGGCGGAGCCCGTGGAACTGGACGGTCTCTACGAGAAGACGGCGGCCGCCGGATTCGCCTACGGGCCGGCGTTCCGCGGGCTGCGGGCCGCGTGGCGCCGTGGGGACGAGGTGTTCACCGAGGTCGACATGGACCCCGCGCACACCTCGGGCGACGGTTTCGTGGCACACCCCGCCCTCCTGGACGCCGCCCTGCACGGCGCCGGCCTCCTCCCCGGCGCCCTGGACCGGGGTGCGGGGCTGCCGTTCTCGTGGACGGGCGTCACGGCGTACGCGACGGGTGCCACCTCGCTGCGGGTGCGGCTGACGCCGACGGGCTCCGGTGGACTGTCCCTGCAGGCGGTGGACGCGCTCGGCGCCCCCGTCCTCGCCGTGGACGAGCTCGCCTTCCGGCCGGCCTCCCCCGACCCGGCGGCACCGGCCGCGTCCGCCGGACCGGACGGACTGCTCCGCGTCGAATGGCAGGAACTGCCGGCCTCCGAGAGCGCCTCCGCTCCGTACGCGTGGCTCCGCACGGACGCCGCGCCGGGACGACACCCGCACGGCGACCCGGTGGAGCCGACGAGCGCCGGCGGCGGGGGACACCTCCACGGCGACATGGCGGCGCTGGACGCGGCGCTCGCCGCCGGCGCGGTGCCCCCCGCCGCCGTGGTCGCCCGCTGTCCCGTCACGGCCACCGACGACACGGTGGCCGAGGCCGCCGGACGCGCCGCCGCCTGGGGGCTGGAGCTGCTCCGGAGCCGGGTCGAAGCCGATGGTTGCGCGCAGCTGCCCCTCGTCGTGGTCACCCGGGGTGCCGCGCCGCTGCCCGGCACCCCGGACACGGCCACGGGAACCGCCCACGCCACGCTCGTGGGCCTGCTGCGATCGGCCCAGGCGGAGGAGCCCGGCCGGATCGTGCTCGTGGACGTGGACGTGGACGTGGACGTGGATGTCGATGTCGACGCGGACGACGCGGACGCGGATCCGGACGTGGCCGGTGAAGGCGCGGCCGACGCCGGTGTGCTCGACGCCGCCCTGGCCGCCGCGGAGCCCGAGGTGGCCGTGCGCGGCGGCAAGGTCTACGCACGGCGCCTGGTGCGCGCCGTCGGTGAGCCGGACGTCCTGCGTGCCCCGGTGGGAGCCGGGCAGTGGCGGCTGGACGTCACCGAGCCCGGATCGTTCGGGAACCTCGCGCTCGTGCCCGACACCCACGGGACCGCCGAACTCGCCGCGGGCCAGGTACGGGTGGCCGTGCGGGCGGCCGGACTGAACTTCCGGGACACCCTCATCGCCCTGGGGATGTATCCGGACGCCGCCCGGCTCGGCAGTGAGGGGTGCGGGGTGGTCACCGAGGTCGGCCCCGGCGTCACGCGGCCGGCGCCCGGCGACCGGGTGATGGGCACGCTCGACACGCCCTTCGCGCCGCTGTCGGTCGCCGATGCCCGGCTGCTCGCGCCGGTGCCCGACGGATGGACCGACGTGGAGGGCGCGTCGGCGACCGTCGCCTTCCTGACCGCGTACCACGGTCTGGTCGACCTCGGCGGGCTGTGCGCCGGCCGGAGGGTGCTGATCCACGCGGCCGCGGGCGGCGTGGGTTCCGCCGCCGTGCAACTCGCCCGCCACCTGGGCGCCGAGGTGTACGCGACGGCCTCCCGCCCCAAGTGGGAGGCGCTGCGCGCGGCCGGACTCGACGACGCCCACATCGCGGACTCGCGCACCCTGGAGTTCCGGGACACGTTCCGCGCCGCCACCGAAGGCCGGGGCATGGACGTCGTACTCAACTGCCTGGCGGGAGAGTTCACCGACGCCTCCCTCGAACTGCTCGCGCCCGGCGGGCGGTTCGTGGAGATGGGCAAGACCGATCTGCGGGACCCCGCAGAGGTCACCGCCGGCCGTCCCGGGGTCGGATACCGGCCGTTCGACCTGGCCGACGCGGGGCCGGAGCGGATCCAGGAGATCCTGCGCGAACTGGGAGCCCTGTTCGCCGACGGCACGCTCACCCCGCCCCCGGCCACCGTCTGGGACGTCCACCACGCCCCGAGCGCCTTCCGTGCCCTGGCGCGGGCGAGCCTCGTGGGCAAGGCCGTACTGACCGTGCCGCCCGCCGAATTCGCCCCCGACGAGGCCGTGCTCGTCACCGGGGGAACCGGCACTCTGGGCGCCCTGGTCGCCCGGCGCCTGGTCACCCACCACGGGGCCCGGCGGCTCGTCCTGCTGTCCCGCTCGGGTCCGCGCGCCCCGGAGGCAGGGGCGCTGCTCGCCGAACTCGCCGACGCGGGCGCCGCCGCCGAGCTCGTGACCGGCGACATCGCCGACCCCGGTGCCACGGCCCTGCTCCATGACGTCCTCGCGCGCCTCGGCGTGCGGCTGGGCGGCATCGTGCACTGCGCGGGCACCACCGACGACGGGGCGATCGGTTCCCTGACGGCCGACCGGCTCGCCGGGGTACTCCGGCCGAAGGTCCACGGCGCCTGGAACCTGCACCGGCTGACACGACTCCACCCGGAGACACGGCGGTTCGTCCTGTTCTCCTCGGCCGCCGCAACCCTGGGCTCACCGGGCCAGGCCAACTACGCGGCAGCCAACGCCTTCCTCGACGCCCTCGCCCATCGGCGGCGGGCCCTCGGGCTTCCCGCCGTATCCATCGGGTGGGGGCTGTGGGAACGCGGCAGCGCGCTCACCGCCCATCTGGACGCCACCGACCACCGCAGACTGCGGGCCGGAGGATTCCGGGCGCTGCCCACCGACGAGGCGCTCGCCCTGTTCGACGAGGTGTTCCTCGGCAGGACGGCGCACCCCACGGTCGTGGCCGCGCCGGTGGACCGTGCCGCCCTGCGGGCGCGCCACGCCCGGGAACCGCTGCCCGCGCTGTTCCACCCCCTCCTCGGCCCGAGCGCCGCCCGCGCACGCCGCCGGGCCGCCGCCCGGGCGGAGCACCAGCCGGGGGAGGTGCTGCGCAGGCGTCTGGCGGCCCTGCCCGAGGGGCGGCGCACCGACACCCTGCTCGCCCTGGTGCGCGGCGAGGTCGCCGCCGTCCTCGGCCATGCCACGCCCCAACTGGTGGACACGGAACGGTCGTTCCGCGAGATGGGCTTCGACTCCCTCACCGCCGTGGAGCTGAGGAACCGGCTGAACGCCGCCACGGGGCTCCGGCTTCCCGCCACCGTGGTCTTCGACCACCCACGGCTCGACGCGCTCGCCGCCCAGGTCTCGGCCCAACTGGCGCCGGGCCACGGCCGGGCCGGGCCCGGCCCGGACGGGGGCGGGCGGGACGCCGAGATCCGCAGTCTCATCATGTCCGTGCCCCTGGCGGCACTACGCGAGAGCGGTCTGCTCGACCCGCTGCTCGCCCTCGCCGCGAGCCGCACGACACCACCGGGTACGGCCGTGCCCGCGGAACCCGACCAGCGCGACGAGATTCGCGCGATGGACGCGGCCGGCCTCGTGAAAATGGCCAGATCCCTTTCCGTAGAAGGCGAAAAGGGCAGATAACTGACGCGTAATCATCCTGCCTCGCTGAAGTCCGAGAATCTCCGCGCGTCGCGTCCGCAGCGTTTCGGAAGGCCACTTCCATGGTCGCTTCGCCTTGGCTAGTGTTGGTTCCGAGGCCGTCGCGATCGCTGGTGATGCGACGGAGCAGGTCATGCGTGGCATTTGCTCGTCTTACCCGATGCGGTGTTTGCGGGGGCACCGACGACATCGGACAGTTCTACAGACCGTCCGGCGCGCTCTGCGACAGTTCTGGGTTTTCGACGGAACGCGCAGAACACGGTGGGGTGTGATTGGGGTTAAGTACATGTTGTTTTCTGACAGAGACGACAAACTGCAACTCATGAAGTCCCTCCTCACAGAGTGTAAACGTGGCGCGGCCACCACCGTGGTTTTGGAGGGGGGCGCCGGCTGCGGGAAAACCGACCTCATGGACGGCTTCGCGCACTACGCCGCGGAGACCGGCGCGACCGTGCTCACCGCGGCCGACATCGGTGGCCTCACCGCACCGGTGACGGAGCACGCGGCCCCGGCGGGAAGCCGGCAGGGCGGTGACCCGCAGGGCTTAGACGAAGCGCTGGCCTCCCTCGCGCGGACCGCACCCGTCGTCGTCTGCTTCGACAAGCCCCAGGACCGAGAGGCCCCGCACTGGCGCGGACTGCTGGAAGCCACCAGGCGCCGCCTGCGCAAACACCCCGTCATGCTGGTACTCACCCTGCTGCCGTTCGGCGGCTGTGAGGGCGACGTGCACTGCGATCTGCTCCGCCAGCCCAACCTCCATCGGATCAGGCTGGGCCTGCTGGACCGGGAACAGACCCGCGCGCTCTGTGAGGACCTGCACGCCCGCCCGCTGGACGGCGAATTGTGCGACACACTGCACAGCCTGAGCGGTGGCAGCCCGCTCCTCGTCCGCGCCCTGGCCGAGGAACTGGACATGCAGGCACGCGCCGACCTCGGAGCGCCCTGGCCCTACCCCCGCGGTCTGTACGCGCAGGTGGCCGCTGACTGCGTACGCCTCAGCGGACCGTGGGCCGAGACCGTCGCCCTCGGGATGGGGGCCCTGCGCGAGTTCTCCGACCTCACCAGCCTGACGGCCGTACTGCCGCTGGAGGCCCCGGAGATCGTGCGCGGGATGACCCTGCTGCGCGAGGCCGGTCTGGTCGACGGCTGGCGGCTCAGGCACCCGGTCATGGAGGCCGCGGTACTGGAACAGGCGGGCCCCGACCGACGGGACGAGGTCCTCCTGCGCACCGCGGAGCGACTGCGCGAGAGCGGCGCGGGCGCCCGGGTGACGGCCCGCTACCTGCTGGAGATCGGCCATGTGCGCGAGTCGTGGCAGACGGCCGCCCTCCAGCGCGCCGCCGACGAGGCCCTGGCCCTGGACGACACCGCGTTCGCGGTGGCCTGCGTGGAACTCGCCCAGGCCTCGACCACCGACTGCTGGGAGCGGGCCAGGCTCACGCTGAAACGTTCCGTTGTGCTGCTGCGGACCGAGCCGTGGCGGGTCGAGCAGCTGTATCTGGAGAAGTCCGAGTGGCCGGAGTGCGCCCATGGGGCGAACTGCTGCCCCGCGCGCACGGTGCTCACCGCGTTGCTGCTGATCGGATGCGGCCGGCTGGAGGAGGGCACGACCATGCTGCGCGGCATGGCCCCGCCCGCCGTGGACCGGAGCGAGGAGGACCCGTGGCCGGACCACTTCGACGAGGGCTGGCCCTGGTTCTTCTGCCTCACCCCCGGCATACCGGACGCCTGGGCCCTGCGGATGTCGTCCGAGCGCACCGCGTGCGGCGAGGGGCACTTCGTCGGCGGGCAGGTCTGCGCCGACGGGGTCGCCATCCAGGTCTGCGTCAACCGTCACCACGTCCGGCCCCGTGCCGTCCACGAGATCGAGGAACACCTCGGCGCCTGGACCCTCGGCGACACCACTCTCGCCCTGATCGTCCCCGAACTGCGCCATCTGACGGCCGTCGGCCGGCCGGATCTGGCCGACGCGTGGTGCGAACGCTTCCAGCGCGAGGCCGCCGAACGCGGCGTCGAGGGCTGGCGCCAGCTCTTCACGGCCCTGCGCGCCGAGAGCTGCCTGGCCCGGGGCAGGCCGGCGGAGGCCGAGGCCCACGCCCGGGAGGTCATGGAACTGGGCGGCGACGCGCCGAGCCACTGGCTGTGCGGAGGGGTCCTCACCGTCCTGGTCGCCGCCTGCACCGCCTCCGGCCAGTACGAGGAGGCCGTCCGACTGCTCGACCGGCCCGTCCCCGACGGCTTCTTCCGCAGCGCGTACGGACTGGACTACCTCAGGGCACGCGGTCAGTTCCTGCTGGCCGTGGGCCGACCCCATCTCGCGCTGTCGGACTTCCTGGCCGTGGGCAGGTACTCCGAGCGCTGGGAACCGGCCCTCAGGCCCCGGTCCACCTGGCGGATCGACGCCGCAGAGGCCTGGCTCGCGCTCGGCAACGTCCGCGAGGCGGAGCAACTGCTCGACGCCCACGAGAAGGAGGCAGGCTCCGACAGCGCCCTGGCCACCGGCCAGTGGCTGCGGGTCCGCGCCCAGCTCGCCGAGGTCTGCGAGCGCCCGGGGCTGCTCACCCGGGCCGCCGAACACTCACAGGCGTCCGGCAACGCGTGGGAACTTGCACGTGTACTCGTCGACCTCGCGGAGGCCTGCCAGGACCTCGGCCAGTCCGCCCGAGCCGATCTGACCCTCCGCAAGGCGCGGCAGCTGGCCGACGAGTGCGGGTCCGTTCCGCTGCGCGACCGGATCGCCCTGCTGGGGCTCGCCGACGGCCGTCAGGTCCTGCGCGCCGCCGGCGAGCCCCTTGGCATACCGTCCCCCGCGGCGAAACTCAGCGACTCGGAAAGGCGCGTGGCGGTGCTCGCGGCCAGGGGCATGACGAACCGTGAGATATCCACCGAGCTCTTCATCACCGTCAGTACCGTCGAACAGCACCTCACCCGTGTGTACAAGAAACTGGACATCACCTCCCGTCAGGAACTTCCCCTGCACATAGAACTGGGGTTGCCGGAAAGCGCGTGAACCCGGATCTCCGGGGTGGTGTAGGGGTTGTCCGGCCGCACCGGGCCCTGTCAGATTTCTCTGGACGGTGAATCCGCGATCCGTGTTTCGTGAATCCCCGAGAAACCAGAGGTTTCGGCATGGTCAATTTCAAGGTGTTGCTGTCGGACGGCCCCTCGTCCTTTCCCGAGGAGGAAAGGATTCAGTTCGCGACCTCGCTGACGGAGAAGATCAAGCACCGGTTCGGTGCAGGATACGAGCACTTCGTCCACGCCGGGGAATTCACCACGATCGACGGCGAAGAGGTCGCCGTCTTCCGCTGGACGACCCGGACCGCGATCGCGGAATAGGGGGTGTGGCCGACATGGGTACTGTGACTGACGCGGTGCTCGCGGGGGCACACCCCGAGGAGCTGGCACACGCGGCTCTGCCGGAGGAGTTCACCGCGGCCCACCTCCGCGTCGAGGACGTGGACATCTTCCGGGACGTGGCCGACAAGGACGTACGCAAGACCCTCCGGGTCGGCCCCGTGCCGATGCCGGAGATCGCGCCCGACGAGGTCCTGATCGCCGTCATGGCCAGCTCGATCAACTACAACACCGTCTGGTCCGCCACCTTCGAACCCCTGTCGACCTTCCGGTTCCTCGACTCCTACGGACGGCAGGGCGGGTGGGCCGCCCGTCACGACCAGCCCTTCCACGTCCTCGGCTCGGACGCGGCCGGCGTGATCGTCCGGGTCGGCTCGGCCGTCCGGCGCTGGCGCGTCGGCGACCACGTCCTCGTCAACGCCGCCTGCGTCGACGAGCAGGAGGCCGTCACGCAGGCCGACGGCATGCTCGGCGAGCACCAGCTCGCCTGGGGCTACGAGACCAACTTCGGCGGCATCGCCCACTACTGCCTCGCCCGGGCCAGCCAGCTCATCCCCAAGCCCGCCCACCTCACCTGGGAGGAGGCCGCCTCCGTACCCGCCTGCGCCGGCACCTCCTACCGGATGCTGGTCTCGGACCGCGGCGCCCGGATGAAACAGGGCGACGTCGTGCTGATCTGGGGCGCCACGGGCGGAGTCGGCGCCTACGCCGTGCAGTTCGTCAAGAACGGCGGCGGCATCCCCGTCGGCGTCGTCGGCTCCCCGCGCAAGGCCGAGGCGCTCCGGGCCCTCGGCTGCGACATCGTCATCGACCGCTCGGAGATCGGCGTCGGCGAGTCCGAGGGCGACGACTTCGAGCAGGCCATCGCCGACGGGAAACGGCTCGGCGCCGTCATCCGCCGCGAGACCGGCGAGGACCCGCACATCGTCTTCGAACACGTCGGACAGGCCACCTTCGGGATGTCCCTGTTCGTGGTGCGACGCGGCGGCACCATCGTCACCTGCGGCTCCAGCACCGGCTACCGGCACCGCTACGACAACCGCTACCTGTGGATGAAGCTCAAGCGGGTGATCGGCAGCCATGTGGCCAACCTCCACGAACAGTGGGAGTGCGCCCGGCTGTTCGCGCAGGGCCGGATCATGCCGGTGATGTCCTCGCTGTTCCCGCTCCAGGAGGTCGGCGAGGCCACCCGGCTGGTGCAGCGCAACGAGCACATCGGCAAGGTCGGCGTGCTGTGCCTGGCCCCGGAACCAGGCCTCGGTGTCACCGATCCCGAGCTGCGGGCCCGCATCGGCGCGGACCGGCTCAACCCGCTGCGCCCCTTCGCCGCCGACGTGCCCGGCGCGCTGGAGGTGACGGTGTGACCCCCTCCATCGGCATCCTCGGCACCGGTTCCTACCTCCCCAAGGAGGAGATCACCAACGAGGAGATCGCGCGACGCGTCCCGAACATCACCGCCGAGTGGGTCGGCCGCCGCACCCTGATCCAGGGGCGCCGCTACGCGGCACCGGACGAGGCCACCTCCGACCTCGCCCGGCACGCGGCGGTCGCCGCCCTCGCCCGGGCCGACGTCGAGGCGGACCGCATCGACCACCTCATCGTCGCCACCTCCACCGGCGACGCCCCCCTGCCGCCCACCTCCTCCCTGGTGCAGGACGCGCTGGGTGCCCACCGCGCGGCCTGCTTCGACATCAACATCGCCTGCGCCGGCTTCGTCCAGGCCCTCGACGTCGCCCGCGCGCTCGTGGCACTGCGCCCCGGCACCCTCGCCCTGGTGATCGGCGCCGACCTGTACTCGCGGTTCCTCGACTACCAGGACCGGGGCACCGCCGTCCTGCTCGGCGACGCCGCCGGTGCCGCGGTGGTGGGCGCCGTCCCGGAACCGTACGGAATCATCGACACCGAACTGGTCGGCCGGGGCGACGCCCACGAGCTGATCTGGATCGAGGGCGGCGGCAGCCGCGTACCCGCGTCCGCCGACACCGTCGCGAACGGTGGCCACTTCCTGCGCATGAACGGACGCGGCGTCGCCGACTTCGTCATGGAGAACGTGCCCCCGATGGTCGGCTCCCTGATGGAACGCACCGGGACCACGCTGGACCAGGTCGCACACTTCGTCCCGCACCAGGCCAACGGAGTGCTCCTCGGTGAACTGGTCGAGCGCTGCGGACTCGGCGGCGCCCGCACCCACACGCCCCTGGTCAGCTACGGCAACATGGGCGCCGCCTCGGTCGCCGTGGCCCTGGACGAGGCGGCCCGCGCGGGCCTGCTGTCCGACGGCGAGCTGCTGCTGCTCGCCGGTTTCGGCGCGGGCATGGCGGCGGGCCTCTGCCTGCTGCGCTGGCAGGCCTGAACGGCCCCCACCGCCACCCC
>NZ_JARGEE010000187.1:0-17670 GCF_033794485.1 Streptomyces sp. MB09-02B | reverse complement strand
CCCCGTGGCCCCGTCGACTCCTCCCGCGTCCCGCGCTATGCCGGACCCGCGACCTACGCCCGGCTGCCGCGCCTGGACGAGGTGGGCCGGGCCGATGTCGCGGTCGTCGGGGTGCCGTTCGACTCGGGGGTCTCGTACCGGCCGGGCGCCCGCTTCGGCGGCAACGCGATCCGTGAGGCGTCCCGGCTGCTGCGCCCCTACAACCCGGCCCAGGACGCCTCCCCGTTCGCCCTCGCCCAGGTCGCGGACGCCGGTGACATCGCCGCCAACCCGTTCAACATCAACGAGGCGGTGGAGACGGTCGAGGCGGCGGCGGACGAGCTGCTCGGGACCGGGGCCCGGCTGATGACCCTCGGCGGCGACCACACCATCGCGCTCCCGCTGCTGCGGTCGGTCGCCAAGAAGCACGGCCCCGTGGCGCTGCTCCACTTCGACGCGCACCTCGACACCTGGGACACGTACTTCGGCGCCGAGTACACGCACGGCACCCCGTTCCGGCGGGCGGTCGAGGAAGGGATCCTGGACACCTCCGCCCTCTCCCACGTGGGCACGCGCGGGCCGCTGTACGGCAAGCAGGACCTCACCGACGACGAGAAGATGGGCTTCGGGATCGTCACGTCGGCGGACGTGATGCGGCGCGGCGTCGACGAGATCGCCGACCAGCTGCGCCAGCGGATCGGGGACCGCCCCCTGTACATCTCCATCGACATCGACTGCCTCGACCCGGCCCACGCGCCCGGCACCGGGACGCCCGAGGCCGGCGGCATGACCTCCCGTGAGCTGCTGGAGATCCTGCGCGGCCTCGCCCCCTGCAACCTGGTCTCCGCCGACGTCGTCGAGGTGGCGCCCGCGTACGATCACGCCGAGATCACCGCGGTGGCCGCCTCGCACACGGCGTACGAACTCACCACGATCATGTCCCGCCAGATCGCCGAGGCGCGTAAGGAGAACGAGGGCCAGTGACCCACGACCACGACCTGGTACTCCGCCCGACGGCCGCCCAGACGGAGGCCGCGCTGAACCCTCCTCCCGGCCGCAGCGGCGGGGACCTGGTCGTGGAGACGCTGGCCGGGCTCGGCGCGACGACGGTCTTCGGGCTGCCCGGCCAGCACGCGCTCGGCATGTTCGACGCGCTGCGGCGGTCGGATCTGCGCTACATCGGCCTACGGGTCGAGAACAACGCCGGCTTCGCGGCGGACGCGTACGGCCGGATCACGGGGGAGGCGGCGCCGCTGCTGCTGTCGACCGGGCCGGGCGCGCTGACGTCGCTGGCCGCGCTCCAGGAGGCGGCGGCGGCCTCCGCGCCCGTCCTGGCGATCAGCAGCCAGGTCCCTACGGCGGGCCTGGGCGGCGGCCGGCACGGCTACCTCCATGAACTGCCGGACCAGTCGGCCTCGTTCCGGGGTGTGGTGAAGTCGGTCCACACCGTCCGCGCCCAGTCCCAGATCCCGTCCGCGATCGAGGCGGCCTGGAAGTCGGCGCTGACCGCCCCGCACGGCCCGGTGTGGGTGGAGATCCCGCAGGACGTGCTGCTCGCCGAGACGTCGGTCCCGGTGGTGACGGGTGGGGACGCCTTCCCCGAGGAGTTGCCGCCGCGTCCCGAACTGACCGCCGTGGCCGCTCACTTGCTGTCGTCCGCCTCCCGCCCGGCGATCATCGCGGGCGGCGGGGTCGTCCGGGCGGACGCCTCCGGCAAGCTGCGGCAGCTGGCGGAGCGGCTGTCGGCGCCGGTCGTGACGACGTACGGAGGGAAGGGCGCCTTCCCGTGGACGCATCCGCTGTCGCTGCGGTCCTGGCTGGAGGACCGGCACACGACGGACTTCCTGGAGGACGCGGACGTCCTGCTGGTCGTCGGCTCGGGCCTCGGTGAACTCTCCTCCAACTACCACACGTTCAGGCCCCGGGGCCGGGTGATCCAGATCGAGGCGGACCTCGGGAAGCTGGAGTCCAACCACCCCGCGCTGGGCATCCACGCGGACGCGCGCCTGGCGCTCCAGGCCCTGCTGGAGACGATCGAGGGCATCCGGGAGGACGTGTCCGCCCCCGGCCGGGTCCGTGAGGTGCTCGACCGTGTCCGCACGCGCATCGACTCCCAGGAACTCACCCTGGAACAGGACCTGTTGGCGTCCATCCGCCGGGCCCTGCCGTCCCGGGCCTCCTCCTTCTGGGACATGACGATCCTGTCCTACTGGGCATGGTCGGCGTTCGACCCCGAGCACCCCAACACGATGCACTCCGCGCAGGGTTCCGGCGGCCTCGGCTACGCGTTCCCGGCGGCCCTCGGCGCGGCGGTGGCCGACCCCACCCAGCCGGTGCTGGCCGTCTCCGGTGACGGCGGCGCGCTGTACTCGATCGCGGAACTGGCCACGGCCCGGCAGCACGACCTCGACGTCACCTGGCTGATCGTGGACGACGGCGGGTACGGCATCCTGCGTGAGTACATGACGGACGCGTTCGGCGAGACCGCCGGCACGGAGCTGACCCGTCCGGACTTCGTGGCCCTGGCCGAGTCCTTCGGCGTCCCGGCCACCCGGACCTCCCCCGAGACCCTCACGGCCGACCTCACCAAGTCCCTTGCCGCGTCGGGTCCTTCGGTGGTCGTCCTGCCGGCGGTGCTACGGATGTTCGCACCGACGCACCTCTGACGCGGGGCGCACGAGAAGGGGTGCGGTCGTCGGGTTCGTGATCGGGGGAAGCCAGTGGAGGCGTGGGCCGTTCGGCTGGACTCGTCTGTGCGCTTCACGGCGTACGTCCTACGGGGGGACGCGGAGGTCTCCGCGAGAACCTGGGTCTGCCTCAGGGCGGCCGATTCGCTTCCGCCTGCCTCTTGGCTCGGTAGTTGGAGTCGCGTCGACGGGGCTGATGTCGATCAGGTGCGTCAACTGCTGCACGTCATCAGGACTTCGATCGGAGAACCGGTCGTGGTCGGCCCGTACGGCCCGATCGTCAAGAACCTGGTCTTCCTCGCCCCATGGGATTCATGGGGTGGGGGCACGCCACGTCCCCTCCTGGGGTTTCGGCCATGGGAAGCCGGGTCCCGGATCCAAGAGACCGATGCCGGTTCCCTCGATTTCTCGAGCGGTGGCGTGACGATCGAGGTCTGACGGTTTCGGGGAGGCGGTCAGGGGCGCAGGCGGGCCGCCAACCCCTCGAAGTAGCTGCGGTGTACGGCGGTCAGGTCCACCTGTTGGGGGTCCAGGAGCCAGAGGAGGTGGGCGCCCTCCAGGAAGGCGGCCACCTCTGTGGCCAGTGTCTCCGGGGTCACGTCCGGGCGGGCCGAGCCGTCCGTTGCCGCGCGGGTGAAGAGGGCCGTCAGGTGGGCGCGGAGGGCTCGGCCCCGGTCGCGGAACCACGTGTGCAGGGCGGTGCCGGGGGTGAGGTTCTCCGCCGTCAAGGTGGTGTGCAGGGCGGTCAGTTCGCGTTCGGCGGCTGCCGTGTGCTCCGCGTCCCGTACGAACCAGTCGAAGGCCTCGGCGAGGGTCGGCTCCGAGGTCGGGGTGGCCGACAGGCGGGCCAGGGCGCGGCGGTCGGCCTCCTCCAGGACCGCCTGGACCAGGCCGTCCTTGCTGCCGAAGTGGTGGATGAGGGCGGACGGGGTGACGCCTGCCTGTTCGGCGATCGCGGCCACGCCGGTGCCTCGTACGCCCTGCCGGGAGAAGAGCGTGATCGCCGCGTCCACCATCGCGCGGCGTCGCTCCACGCCCCGCCTCTGCACCTGTCCCTTGACTCCGGCCATGGGCATCAGGGTGCCGGGCACGGGGGTGGGGCGTCCACTTCGAAAAAGGCGTGCGTGATCTGCGTCGAGTCATTATCTTGAACGACCATGCAGGAAAATAGAGAGAGGGACGGCGTCGTCCTGGTCGGTCGCGAGCGGATCGTTCCCGTGGACGGCATCGAGTTGTGGGCCGAGGAGTTCGGCGGTCCCGAGCACCCGGTCGTGCTGCTGGTGATGGGTGCCCAGGCGCAGGGTGTCCAGTGGAACGACGGGATCGTGCGGCGGCTGGTGGACGGAGGGCGGCGGGTGATCCGGTACGACCACCGGGACACCGGGCGGTCCTCCGTCGTCGACTTCGCCGTGCGGCCCTACACCGTCGCGGACATGGCCTCGGACGCGCTCGCCGTGCTGGACGCGTTCGGCGTGCAGAAGGCGCATCTCGTGGGGGCCTCGCTGGGCGGGATCATCGCGCAGCGGATCGCCGTCACCGATCCGGAGCGGGTGCTGACCCTGACGATCCTGTCGTCGCAGCCGCTCGGTACGGACACGGCGGCCGTGGTGACCCGGGCCATGGCGGGGGAGCCCCCGGCGCCCGGTGAACTGCCGCCGCCCAGCGTCGAGTTGCTGGCGGCGCTCGCTGCCTCCCTCCCCGATCCGGAGGCGGGCCTCGAGGCGCACCTCGCCCTGCGGCTGCCGCTGTGGCGGGTGCTGCACGGGCCGGTGCTGCCGTTCGACGAGGAGGAGTACCGGGCCATGGAGCGGCGGGTGTTCGCGCGGGCGCGTGATCTGGCGGCCGGGTTCAACCACACGCTCGCCGGGGCGGCCGGCGGGGACGACACGGCGGCCCTCGCCTCCGTCACCGCGCCGACGCTCGTCCTGCACGGCACCGAGGACCCGATGTTCCCGCCGGCGCACGCGGAGGCGACCGCCAACGCGGTTCCGGGGGCCCGGCTGGTCATGATCGAGGGGCTGGGGCACAGTCTGCCCAGGGCGACGGACGCCCGCCTCGCCGAGGAGATCCTGCGGCACACGGCCTGACCGGGTCTCGAGGACGGGGCGTGGCGCGCGTACCCGGTGCCGCCGGGCACGCGCGCCGCTACCGGTCTCGGCGCGGACCGAGGTCTTCGGCGCGGACCGAGGTCTTCGGCGCGGAGCGGCGGGCTCAGCGCAGTGCCGCGCCGAACATCGCGTCCGTGGTCGGGCCCGCCACGTCGCCGGGGCCGAAGGCCAGGGCCGACGTGGTGGTCGGGCCGGTGGCCGTGCCGGGGAGGACCCAGACGGCTCCGTTGTCGCTGTTCTCGGCGGGGGCGCCCACGACGAGGTCGGGGTGGCCGTTGCCGTTGAGGTCCAGCAGGGCCGTGGTGGTGCCGAACCTGTCGTCCGCCTCGGCGACCCCGGGGACCCCGGCGGTGTTCTGGTGGAAGACCTTGGTGCCGGCGCCCGTGACACCGGAGGCGGTGCCGGGGACGAGGGCGACGGAGCCGGTGTTCACGATGCCGTCGACGTCCTCGTACGCGATGCCGAGCGCGATGTCGGCGTAACCGTCGCCGGTGACGTCGGCGACCGAGACCGCCGAGCCGACGAGGTCGCCCTCCTCCTGCGCGCCGGGGAAGCCGGGCAGGCTCTGGTCGAAGGTCTGGACGTTCGCCTGAGACGTGCCGGTGGGCGAGCCGTAGGCCACGCGGACCTGGTCGGACCAGCCCTCCGCGCCCACGACCACGTCGTCGTAGCCGTCACCGTTCACGTCGCCGATGCCCGTGCCCGCCGGGTCGCGGCTCGTGTCGTCGCCGGGCGCGAAGCCGCGGGTGAAGCCGGAGGCGCCGCCCAGGAGGAGGCGGTTGCCCCACGTGCCGTCGCCCGTGTAGTGCCACTGGACGATGTCGTCCCGGCCGTCGCCGTTGACGTCGCCGACCTGGCCGGAGACGACCGGGCCGGTGATGGAGGCCGGGCCGTTCTCGCAGCCTCCGCCGGTCGCGCAGGACGCGTCGTCCTCGTCCCAGCCCCACCACAGGGACTTGTCGAGGAGGTTCGGTACGGCGGCGGGCTTGCCCGCGCGGGAGATCGGGCCCTTCCACAGGGCCGCCGGGGCGCCCTCGGGGTCGTCGCCGCCGACGGACTGCGCGGAGAACAGCGCGAGGTCGGTCTTGCCGTCGCCGTCGAAGTCGCCCGCCTGCGGGGCGGCCCCGTACTGGGCGATGCTCGTCCCGCCGGTCAGCCCGGACGCCGAACCCCAGACGATCACCGAGCCCGCCGTACCGCCCGCGATCACCAGGTCGCCGTAGCCGTCGCGGTCCAGGTCGCCCTTGGTGAACGTCGAGCCGAAGCGCTGGTTGGCGGTGGCGGAGCCGGGGACACCGGTCGTCGAGCGACTGATGAGCTTCTTCTTCGTGGGGGAGGCGCCGCTCTTCGAGCCGTAGAGGACGGCCACGTAACCCGCCTTGGCCTTCCCCGAGATCGTGGCGTTCGGGGCGCCCACGACCAGGTCGGCGTACCCGTCGCCGTTGAAGTCGTCCGCCACGCCCACCTTCGCGGGGGCCGCCGAGGCCGGTCCGAGCGACAGGGCGGTCAGCCCTCCGGCCAGCAGGACCACCGCGGCCATGGAGGCGCTCACGCGTGCCGTACGGGTGCTGCGTCGTGCTGCTCGTGCTGGTGACATGCACGTGCCTTTCGGGTCGGTGGGGATCGTGAACCGGCGGGCGGAACCGCCGCATCCGTGTAGTCCGACTCGATCGGGGGTTCATCGGTTGTACGTGCGAATGTCATGGGTGCGTAACTGCCCTACGTCACGTCCGACGGGCCCAGGCGGTGGAAACGGCGCCGACTCGCCGCTGTGAACGCGTGAACCCCCGGCCGCCGGACCGGGGGTTCGATGCGCGTGCCGCGCTACCAGATCGCCTCGACCCACTCCGGGTGGTCGATGAACGGGTTGCGGTTGCCCTGGTAGTCCTCGTAGATGATCTCGTTGCGGCGCTCCTCGAACGAGTCCGGCGGGTCCTCGTCGTTCCAGGCCTTCAGGACGGAGAGCCGGCCGTGGAAGCGGGTGCCGCCGTTGGTGACCAGATCGTTGGGCTCCAGGTTGGGCCGGCCGTCGTCGCCCTCGTAGCGGACGGCCATGTACAGGATCATGCGGGCCACATCGCCCTTGACCGCGTCACGGGGCTCGAAGGAGTTCGAGTCGACGAGGCTGCCACCGCTGTTGGTGAAGCTGCTGCCGCCGTTGTCGAAGTCCAGGTTGCCGCGTCGGGCGTTGACCGCGACGTCCTCGGGGCGCAGGTGGTGCAGGTCGGTGCCGGGGCCGGCGGAGGTGCCGAAGTCGCCGTGCGACTGGGCCCACACGTGCTCGCGGTTCCAGTTGCCGGAGTTGCCGCCGTTGAGGGACTTGCTGCGCGAGATGCCGCTGTAGAGCAGCTTCACGTTGTTGGTGTTGCCGGGGTCCTGGTCGGTGACCTTCAGCGCGTTCCAGACCGCCGAGTACGAGACGGTCGTGTGATCGTCGATGATCGAGTGCAGCGAGGACTTGAGGGCCGTACCGGTCTTGCCGATCGCGCTCGCGTAGTACGTGTCGTCGTACGCGGTCGTCGTCGCCGAGGCGGGGGTGGCGGTGGCCGCCGGGAGGACGATACCGACGAGCACGGCCGACGTCGCGAGAGCGACCGACTTCCAACTGCGTATCCGCGCAGCGGGCATGAGGGGTGTCCCTTCCCAGAGGGCCGCGCGGGACGAGGAGTTGCTTCGGGGAGCCTCGTTCTACGCGGGTTGACTGTGTGGGTAACCGAGAGATTGGCATGGACGGGTCAGTCCATGTGTTACGAAAGGAAGGCGATCCGGTGACGTTTTGAAGAACGAGGCAACCCTCGCCCCCCAACTCCCCTGCCCGCGCCCCGAGTCAAGGGAAGACCCTCATTGACGTGGGGATTCGGCCGTGCTGGGGCCGTACCCCGGTGCACAGAGTTGGCCGGTATCGGGCAACCTTGACAGTCGATCGACAGTCTTCAATAGAGCGATCACGTCAGTCGTGGTCCGGTTCACCCACCCGTCACGCACCCGCGCTCCACCCGCTCGCCCGTCCCCCGCCCACGCAACGGGAAGTCATGCTGCCCACCACGAAGAGACCTGGCCGACCGAACAAGGCATCGGTCGGATAGGTGATATCCATAGCCTCGCGGGCCCTCCCGCGCATACGAAGTGCTTTCGCGTCCACCACATGGCGCCGACCGAGGGCGATTCTGTGGGCCGCGGCCACCGTCGCGGCCGTCGGATTCATTCTCGCGCTGGAGATCGCCGCACGGGGATACGGCCTGCCGGGGCCGATCACCAATCAGGCGCGAGAAGTGGTGTTCGCCCCGAAATCGGGGCCGTTGCTGTACGCCAGCATGGCGTTGACGATGGTGGTGCTCACCTGGCGGCAACGGTTCATCGCACTCGGCGTCGCACTCGGCATCGACCTCGTCTTCTTCCTGGTCCGCTGGGCTCTCGACGCCGAGATGATGTTCGGCAACGGCGCGCTGTGGGTGCTGCTCGGCTGCGCGGTCATCGCCGTCACCCGCCGCACCGGCCGCGAACGGACGCTGCTGCTCAAGGGCGTGGGCCTCGGTCTGCTGCTGGTGGCCGGCCGCAAGACCGGTGACGCCTGGCTGCTGATCACCTCCAAGACCCGCCCGACCGTGCTGGACCCGTACCTGGCGACCGCCGACCACGCGCTCGGCAACCCGTCGTGGGTGGTGGGCCGGATGCTCCGGGCCACCGGCCCGGTCGGCTCCACCCTCCTCGACTGGGTCTACGTCCAGCTCGCGGTGGCCGCGGTCGTCGTCGCGCTCTACCAGCTGCGGCACGTGAGCGTCGAACGCCGCTTCCCGCGCCGCCACCTGGTCCGTACGTTCCTGGTCATCGGCCTCCTCGGGCCGGGCATCTACATGATCTTCCCGGTGGTCGGGCCCGTCTTCGCCTACGGCACGGGCGCCTTCGGCACCGGCGGCGAACCCTGGGCACTGGCCAACCTCTGGCCCGGCACGCCCCCGCCGATCGGCATCCCGCACTCGATGCCGTACGACGACATCACCCCGCGCAACTGCATGCCCAGTCTGCACACGGCGTGGGCCACCGCGATCTTCATCCACTCGCGCCGGGGCCCGCGCGCGCTGCGCTTCGCGGGCACGTTCTGGCTGATCGCCACGCTCACCGCGACGCTGGGATTCGGCTACCACTACGGCGTGGACCTCATCGCCGGCGTCGTCTTCACGCTCACCATCGAGGCGGCGCTGCGCACGATCGACCGGGGCTGGGACCGCTCGGGAATGCGGCTGGTCGCCCACGGCGCCACGGTGTTCGTCGCGCTCCTGCTGGCCTATCGCTATCTGCCGGTGGAAATGGCCCGACACCCGTGGGTGTACGGGCCCCTTCTCCTTCTCGCGATGGCTTCGGTGGTGTACGGCTACTTCCGGCTCGACCGCCGCTGGGAGGCGGAGTCAGGGCATGAATCGGGGCCGGAGTCGGGGCCGGGGCCGGGGCCGGGTGCCTCAGCCCTTGAGCCGCTCCCGCAGTTCGTCGACATCCGTCAGGAACCACGTCTGCCGACCGCGGTTGCACTCACGGACGAAGTCCGTCAGGGCTGAACTGGCCGCCGTGTACCGGGAGATGTCACCGACGACGACGAGCCCGACCCGGTACTGGACGAACTTCTGGATGACGTCGCCCGCGAGGCGGGTGCTCAGCTTGAAGAACCGTCCGTCGAGGCGTTCGACGGGCACGACGGCCCATGCGGCGCCCTGGTACCCGGCGTTCCCGATCAGATCGAGAGCGTCGCTCTCCTGGGCGATCACCTCACCCTCGGGGGCGCACATCAGGACGGGTACGTCGTGGATCGTTTCCAGGGTGGTGGTCATGAGGGCCGAGGCTACGCGAGGAGACGTGGCCGAGTCTCTGACGGACGTCCACCGGGGCCGCGTGAGCGGGGGCGAACGGCTCGGCCGACCTCCGGGACGCCACGTCGGCGGCGTTCACTGCGCGGGGAGGAGCTTCGCGTACTTCGACCTGTACGCCTTCAGGCGCTCGTCGTACGCGTCCGCGAACAGCCGTTGTTCGCGGGGGCTCATGGTGGCGCCGGGCAGCTCCGGCACCGGGAGGAGCTGCGGTATCTCCTGGTAAACCTCGACCGCCGCGCTCCAGCGGTCGGGGGTGAGCTTCCGGGCCCTGAGCAGGTGCTCCGGCAGCGACATCAGCTCCTTGGCCACCGTGTTCCTGGGCACGTCCTTCGACAGGAGTCCCGTCGGCTCGGGCGGTCTCCCCTCGGACGTGGCGAGGAGGCGCAGTGCCCACAACGCGGCGTACAGCTGCCCGGCCTTGGCGTGATCGTCCTGTGTCGTCGCAGACATGTTCTCTCCATGCCCACGGCCTCGCGCCGCTATGAATCCCCGGATCCCCGGTTTTTTGCGAACCCACGTGCAACCATCGCGCATGCGTGCGAGTCGATGGTGGTGAGCCCGCCGGCGGCGGGTTCCAACCACTCAACGGGATGGGAAGCGTTTTATGACTCACCGGATATCGGGGGTATCCCGGGTGTCACGGACGTCCAGACGGGCGCGTGTGCTTGCGGCGGGGATCGGGACGGCGATGGTCGTGACGTCGGGGGCGGTGGCGTTCGCGCCGGCCGCCGCCGCCGCGCCCGCCGTCAGCTGTACGTCGAAGCAGGCCGGGCTGGCCGACAAGCTGAAGAAGGACATCACGGCGGCGCTGGCGAAGCGGAAGGGGACGGTGGCGGTCGGCCTGTACGACCGCGGGACCAACACCACCTGCACGCTGCGCGGGGACACCGCCTTCGACTCGGCCAGCGTCGTGAAGGTGACCGTGCTCGCCGCGCTGCTGTTCGACGCCAAGAAGACGAACCGGTACCTCACCGACCGTGAGACCAAGCTCGCCACCGCCATGATCACCAAGTCGGACAACAACTCCACCAGTGCCCTGTGGAAGCAGCTCGGCGTCAAGAAGATCCAGGCGTTCCTCACGGCCGCCAAGATGACGCAGACCAAGCCGGGCGCGAACAACTACTGGGGCCTCACCCAGATCACCGTCCGCGACGAGCAGCGGCTGCTCGCGCTGCTCACCGCGAAGAACACGGTCCTGAGCGACAACGCGCGCGCGTACGTCCTCAAGCTGATGAACAAGGTCGTCACCGGGCAGCGCTGGGGCACCCCGGCCGGGGCGCCCTCCACTGTCAAGGTGCACGTCAAGAACGGGTGGCTGTCCCGCGCCACGCACGGCTGGCGGGTGCACAGCGTCGGCACCTTCGTGGGCGGTGGACGGGACTACACGATCACGGTCCTCACCCACGGCAACCCCGACATGCAGTACGGGGTGAACACCATCCAGGGCGTCGCCAAGGCCATCCACAAGGATCTCGTGCCTCCGAAGAAGACGGCGTCGGGGGCGACCGTGAGTGTGGAGCGGTACGTGCCCACGGACCGGCCGCAGGAGGCGACGGTTCCGGTTCCGGAGACTGGGGCCGCGCAGTAGCTGAGGGGGGCGGGTTGGTTGTGGGTGCGGGTCCGGTGGGAACTGCGTGAGAAGCCCCACCGGACCCGCACCCGCCAACAAACCCCACCTCCGGCCTCGCCGTCGACCGCGACGGCTCGCTCCTCGCCGTCAGTCCCAGCCCGATCCGCTGCTCGACAACATCGAGGGCATGACCGTCACCGGGGCCGCACGGCCCGGCGGGCGGCTGGAGGTGCTGCTGGTCAGCGACGACAACCAGAACGCCGTCCAGACCAGCCGCTTCTACTCCCTGCGGGTCCGGGTCGCCTGAGCCACGCCCGGACCGCCGTCAACTCCGCTGTTCGCAGCCGCAGTCGGCCGTCGCCCCGTCCTCCAGCAACCCGCTCTTGGCCGTGAGGTAGGCGAGCTGGGCACGGCTGTTGCTGCCGAGCAGGTCACCGACCTTCTTGAGGTGGCTGGCGACGGTACGGGGGCTGATGCCCAGCCGGCTGGCGATGGCGGCGTCGGTGTAGCCGTCGACCATGAGGCGCAGCACATGCAGCCGGGTCTCGTCGGTCAGGAGCGCGGGGCGTTGCTGGTCGTGCTCGTAGACGACCGGCCTCGCCCGCTCCCAGGCGTACTCGAAGGCGGAGACCAGGAAGTGCACGACGCCGGGGTCGGTGACCTTGAGGGCGTGGGTGCCGTGGTCCTTGCCCATGTCGGGGATGAACGCCACGGACCGGTCGCAGATGATCATCCGGTCGAACACCTCGTCCACCGTGCGTACTTCGACGCCGAGGTCGGTGACCTGCTTGATGTAGTCGAGCGTCGGTCCGTGGGCGCGGACGGTGTGCTGGTACAGCGTGCGCTGCTTGACGCCCTTGCGGTGCGCCTCCAGCGTGCGCGGCAGGGCCTTGACCAGCACCTCCTCGGGGCGCCTGCCGCCCGGGTGCGCGGTCAGCAGTTCGGTCCGCGTCCCCCGGATCGCCTCGTCCAGCGCGGCCGTGATCGCGGGAGCGGGCGTCAGCCGCTGGGAGGACTCGCTCTCCTTGCGGCGGGCGGTGCGGTAGACGCTCTCCGCCTGCGACATCGACGCCCGTACGGCGGCCAGGGCCTGCTGCTGTTCCAGGATCAGCCGCTCCCTCGGGTGCGCCAGCGCCGCCGTCGCCACCGAGGGCGGGATCGGCACCAGTGCCTCCGGGTCGTCCACCGCCGGGGCCACGAGCCCGAACGCGCGCACACAGCCGGGCGCGTCGGCGCGCGCGGCCCTTCCCGCCCGCAGCGCGGTGCGATAGAACTCGATGCCCGCACCGCACACCTCCGCGGGGGAGTCGTCGCCCCCGGGTATGTCCGACTCACCGCACATGCCATCCCCCTTCAGAATCCTGCAGTGCACGATCATGACCCCTTCAATCGCTTCCGGCAACCGGCTGACCACGGCATGCTCTTCGTGTGGACACCGGCGAAGAGCCGGGAGTCCGAGAATTCTTCTGGGGGGTACGGGAAATGAAGTACATGCGCAGAATGGCCGGGGCGCTCGCGTTTGTAGCCGCCGCGGTACTGACCCTTTCTGTCGCAGCCGAGACGGCCGAACGCACCACGGTCGCCGCCGCCCAGGCGTCCAACGCCCCGGGCGACCCCGGCTGGCCGTGAGCCGAGGACACCGGTCGCCGCAACGCGCGTAAAGCGCACGCAAACCGCGCGTATAGCGCACGTGGCGATCGCACAGCGCTCATCCGGCGCTCACGCAGCGTTCGCGTGGCGCCGGTGCGCCGAGCTGCCCCTGACGGACCGTCAAGTAGCCTGCTTGCCGTGTGAGTTAGCAAAGCAAGCGGTTGACGGGAAGCCGTCCGGGCGGGTCTGGCCCTGACCAAGGGTCCTGTCGAGATCCCAACGATGTCCGGTGAATTCCGGCTGCCGGTTCACGGTTTCCGGCAGATGTTTCACAGTGAACCAACGAGGGAGTCCAAGGAAATGACCACCGCCATTGCCGCACCGAAGTGCTTGGTGTGCGACACCGAATTCGAGGTCCAGGAGGACTGGGAAAAGGGGGAGATCACCGAGTGCACGGCCTGCGGCCAGGAGCACGAGGTGGTCGAGCGGTCCGCCGCCGGCGCACGGCTGGACCTCGCCCCCGAGGTGGAAGAGGACTGGGGCGAGTGACGACCGCCGATGAGGTCCTGCTCTCGGTGACGATGCTGCGGCCCGAGGAGAAACTCCTCCTCGGGGCGCTGCGGGCCGAGGGGCTGACGGCCCGGCCGTTGCTGATGGAGGATCTGGCGGAGGTCGTGGCGGGCCGCACCGGCGGCCCGCCCGCTCTCGCCGTGATCCGGAACCTGTCCCACCGGGACGCCATCAGTGTCTCCCGGCGGCTGGAGTACGCCGGGGTGACCACCCTCAACCGGTCCTCCGTCATCGAGGCCTGCAACGACAAGGGGCTGCAGTCCCTGCTCTTCGCCCGGCACGGCATCCCGCATCCGGTCACCCGGCATGCCTTCAGCTATGACCAAGTGCGGTCCGCCGTCGGCGAGTTGGGCATGCCGGCCGTCGTCAAACCGGTCAGCGGCTCGTGGGGGCGGGGCGTCACCCGGATGGCCAACGCGGAGTGTGTCGAGGCGTGGGCCGGGGGGCGGGAGTCCGCCGACGCGGGCGGGAAGCTGTTTCCCGTGGTCGTCCAGGAGTACGTCGACAAACCGGGGCACGATCTGCGGGTCGTGGTGGTGGGGCGGACGCCTGTGGTGGCGATCCAGCGGGTGTCGGAGGACTGGCGGACGAACACGCATCTGGGGGCGCGGGTTCAGCGGGTCGAGGTGACCGCCGAGATCGACAAGCTGTGTCAGCAGGTGGTGGATGTGCTGGGGCCCGGGTTCTACGGGGTTGACCTGGTGGAGGACCGGAGGGCGGGGGAGTTGTTGGTCCTCGAGGTCAACGCGAATCCGGAGTTCGCCAAGTCGTCTGCGGAGCATGGGGTGGATGTGGCGGGGTTGTACGCGGCGTATGTGGCTGAGCAGGTGTCGCTGACCGTGGTCGCGGCCTGACGGGGGCGGTTTCTTTTCTCGCCCCCGCCCCGCCCCTACCCGTCCCATCCCGAGGGGCTGCGCCCCTTACCCCCCGCGGTCGGTGGGTTCTTCGGGTGCGGGTGCGTGGGGCTTCTCGCGCAGTTCCCCGCGCCCCTGAAAAGCAGGGGCTGCGCCCCGCGCTTTTCAGGCCCGCAGGGGCCTGGGCCTTTTAGGGGCGCGGGGGCCTGCGCGAGCGGCCCCCACGCACCCGCACCCGCCAACGCACCCGCACCCCCGAGTCAACAGGCTCCCCCCACTCCCCTCTTCACGTAATCGGATCAGAGAGGCCTACGTCCTATGGAACTGTTCGACACCGCCACCGTGCTCACCCGGGTTCTGACCTCGGGTGTGGTGATGAGTATCGAGAAGAGTGACCGGGAGTTGCCCGGTCTGGAACGGCTGTTGACGAAGAAGACGCGGCGGAGCAAAGCCGTGCTGCTCAACAGCCGGACGGGGGCGATACACGCCGCGCTGGCCGGTCAGGGGATCGGTCACGGGGACAGCGTCGCTCTCGCGGAGCCGGACGCGGAGACCGCCTCGTTCCTGGCCTGGCTCGGCGTGCGCGTGACGTCGTACGACGAGCCCGCCGCGTACGACTACCTCGCGCTGGACCCGGCCAACGCCGACCGGCTCGGCGAGTTGGCCGCGGGGACCACCGCGCCGGCACTGGTCGTCGACCTGACCGGCCTCGGCTTCGGCCCGGCCGCCGCCGTGCTCACCGACGACCCGAAGCTCTGGGCCCGCGCCGAGCGGCTGAAGATCTTCGGTGCCTACGACCTGCGCACGATGTGGACGCAGGAGGAGGCCGACGCCGACCTCGTCCCCGGCGTGCAGTTCAACTACCGGCTCAGTCCGCTGGTCGCCGCCTGTGTGCGCATGGCCCTGACCCAGGCCGCACAGAACCAGACGGCTCAGGCCCGGACGGCTCGGACGCAGACCGTACAGACCCGCCCCGCCGCGATCTCCGGAGCGAACCAGTCATGATCACCGATTTCCCCAACTCTCCGCTGCCGCTGCCGAACCCGGCGGACCTCGACGACGAACTCGCCGCCCTGGGCGGCGCCGAGATCATCCCCAAGGCGCTCCGCCGCACGCTCTTCCCCGTCATCACCAAGGAGGACGTGTTCAACCTGATGCTCGCGCAGCGGCAGGCGCCCGAGAAGGTCGTCGCCGACTTCGCCGAGGCCTACCGGGCGTACGTGGGCGCCGGGTTCGCGCTGCCCACCGCCAGCGGCACCTCCAGCCTGCACATGGCGCTCGTCGGCGCCGGGGTGCGGCCCGGTGACGAGGTCGTCGTGCCGGCGTTCACCTTCATCGCCACCGCGCAGGCGGTCGTCGCGGCCCACGCCGTCCCCGTGTTCGTCGACGTCGACCCGGTCACCTACTGCATGGACCCGGCCGCCGCCGCTGCCGCGATCACCGAGCGGACCCGCGCGCTCATGCCCGTACACGTCCACGGGCTGCCCGCCGACGTGCCCGCGCTGCGCGCCCTCGCCGACCGGCACGGCATCGCCCTCGTCGAGGACGCCTCCCACGCCCACTCCGCGAAGATCGGCGACCGGGTCGCCGGCTCGTTCGGGGACGCGGCCGGGCAGAGCCTGATGGCCGACAAGAACTTCCCGCTGGGCGGGGAGGGCGGCATCGCCTTCTTCGCGACCGAGGAGGCGTACGAGCGGGCCGTCTCCTATCTCGCCGAGCACGGCATCGACTACGGGATGTCCTGGGTCGCCGCCGCCTTCGGCAGCAGCCAGCTCAAGCGGCTGCCGTACTACGACGAGATCCGCGCCCGCAACGCGGCCCTGCTCGGGGACGCCCTGCGCGAGACCGGGCTGTTCACGCCGCCGCACGTGCCGGACGGGCACGTCCACGCGTACAACATGTACCGGATCACCCTGCACCCGGAGGCCGTCGGCCTCGACGACCTGCCCGTGCACGCCGTCAAGGAGGCCGTGCACGAACTGCTGGTCGCGGAGGGCGTGCCGGCCCGGGAGTGGCAGAACACGCCCATCCCGTGCCACCTGCCCTTCCGGCACCGGGACGGGTTCGGCAACGGCTACCCCTTCAGCCTCAACCCGGGCGCCGTGCGCGACCACCGGCCCGAGGACTTCCCCGTCACCCTCGGCATGCTCGACTCCACCCTCGTCCTCTGCCGCGAGCTGCGCTCCCCGGTCGAGTACGAGCGGATCCTGCGCTACGCCGACGCCTTCCGCAAGGTCGCCCGCCGCCCCGACGCCGTCCGCAAGCTGGTCGAGGAGCGCGACTACGTGCGGCCGTACGAGAAGGCGGCCCGCCTTGGCTGACATCGGGAACCCGAACCAGAAGATCCGTGTCGCCGTCGTCGGGGCCAGCGGGTACACCGGGGGCGAGGTCATCCGGCTCCTCCTCGAACACCCCCACGTAGAGCTGGCCTTCCTGTCCGCCGAGCGGGCCGCCGGTGCCGCCATCGGCAGTGTGCACCCGTGGCTGCGCAACCACCCGAAGGCGGGCGGGCTGAAGTTCCGGCCGCTGGCCGAGCTGGCGGAGACCGACCCCGTCGACGTGGCCTTCGGCTGTCTGCCCACCGGGGCGCTGCCCGAGCGGCTGCCGCTGATCGCGGCGCACGCCAAGCGGGTGCTGAACCTGGGCGGCGACTTCCGGCTGCGGGCCGAGGACGAGGTGCGGGCGCACTACCCGAAGACGGCCGAGCACCCGCCGCTGGAGGACTTCGCCTACTACGTACCGGAGTTGAGCGACGACGTGCCGCAGGGGCGGTTCGTGAACCTGCCCGGCTGCATGGCCGTCACCACGATCTACGCCCTGTACCCGCTGTTCGCCGGCGCCGAGCCGCTCGCCACCGACCGGGTCGTCGTCGACGCCAAGACCGGTTCGACCGGCGGCGGCCGGGGCAGCAACGAGCCGCCCGCCGAGCGCAGCGGGAACTTCCGGGTGCACAAGCTGTACGGGCACCGGCACGCGCCCGAGGTCCGTCAGGCCATCGCCGACTTCACCGGCGCGGCCGTGGACCTCCGGTTCTCCACGCACAGCCTGGACGTCGCCCGGGGCATCCTCGTCACCGCGTACGCCGAACTCCGGGACGGCGTCACCTCGTTGGACGTCAAGCGGGCCTACGCCAAGGCGTACGTCGGCAAGCCGTTCGTCCGGGTCCGCCCGGCGCCGAAGGCCCCGCAGGACTTCCCGATGCTGAAGGCGGTCGTCGGCTCCAACGTCGCCGAGGTCGCCATCGCCGTGCAGGGCGGCCAGGTCGTCGCCGTCGCCGCCCTCGACAACCTGATCAAGGGCGCGGCGGGCCAGGCCGTCCAGGCGATGAACCTGATCCACGGCTTCGACGAGACCTCCGGCCTGCCGACCACGGCGGTGTCCCCATGACGACCCAGCTGGAACGACCGGTGACGACGACAGCGCGAACCGCCCCGACTCCGGCCCCGACCC
>NZ_JARGEE010000186.1:0-17706 GCF_033794485.1 Streptomyces sp. MB09-02B | reverse complement strand
CCCCAAGCCACCCCACGCCTCAGACGTCGGCCTTCAAAAGATCCGCGCACTTCTCGCCGATCATCATCGTCGTGATGCACGGATTCACGGTCACCAGATCCGGCATCACCGACCCGTCCGCCACCCGAAGCCCCTCGATCCCCTTGACCCGCAGTCGCGCGTCCAGCGGGGCCGAGGCGTCGTCGTCCGCGCCCATCTTCACCGTGCAGGCCGGGTGGTAGACGGTGTTGTGGGTCTTGCGGATGTAGTCGAACAGTTCCTCGTCGGTCCGTACGTCGGGCCCAGGCGCCAGCTCGGCCCCGGCCCACCCGCTCAGCGCCGGCTGCGCCGCGATCTGCCGGGCGAGCCGCAGCCCGTACGTCATCACGCGCACATCGTGCTCGTGCGTGAAGTAGCGCGGGTCGACCTTCGGCTTGTCCCGGTAGTCACGGGTGCGCAGCCGCACGGTGCCCCGGGACTTCGCCCGCGTCACGTTCGGCGTCAGACAGAACGCGTTCTCGGACGTGGGGTAGCCGTGCCGGGCCGTGTTCATGTCGAACGGCACGGACCCGTAGTGGAACATCAGGTCCGGCCGGTCCAGGCCCGGTTCGGTGTCGTAGAAGATGCCCGCCTCCCACCACTGGTTGGACGTCGTGGGCATCGGCTGCGCGGCCTCCCACATGATGACGCCCTCGGGGTGGTCCTGGAGGTTCTCGCCTACGCCCGCGGAGTGCACGACCACGTCGACGCCGACCTCACGCAGCTGCTCGGCGGGGCCGATGCCGGAGAGCATCAGGAGCTTCGGGGTGTCGATGGCGCCACAGGAGACGACGACCTCACGCCGCGCGCGCACCGTCCGGGTGTGGATGAGGTCCGGGTCCAGGTACTCGGCGCCGACGCAGCGCCGTCCGTCGAGCACCAGCTTCTTGGCGCGGACCCCGGTACGCACCTCCAGGTTGGGACGCCGGCCCATGATCGGGTGCAGATACGCCACCGACGAGGACTGGCGGATGTTGTTCTCGTCGGAGTTGATCTGGAACCAGTTGGCGCCCCGGATCACCGTCGTGCCCGTGTTGAACGGTGTCGTCGGGATACCCGCCTGGACGCACGCCTCCAGCAGGGCGTTGCCGCAGGGGTCCTCGCTCTTGATGGTGCGGAGCTTCACCGGGCCGGTGCGGCCGTGGTGGTCGCCGGGCGCGTCGTTGGTCTCCAGCCGCTGGTAGAGCGGGAAGAGGTCGGCCGCCGACCAGCCCGTACAGCCCGCGGCCGCCCAGTCGTCCAGGTCCTCCGCCGGTGCCCAGAAGGCGATGCAGGAGTTGTGGGACGAGCAGCCGCCGAGGACCTTCGCCCTCGCGTGCCGCATGAAGCTGTTGCCGCTGTCCTGCGGTTCCACCGGGTAGTCCCAGTCGTAGCCGGACTCCAGCAGACCCATCCAGCGCTCCAGCTTCAGGACGTCGTCGTCGCCGACGTCACTGGGGCCCGCCTCCAGGACGCACACCGTGACCGACGGGTCCTCGGAAAGTCTGGCCGCCACCACGTTTCCCGCGGTGCCGCCGCCGACCACGACATAGTCGAACTCGTCTTCGATCATGGGGGGTTGACCTCCTGGGTGCTGTGCTGTCGCGCTGGTGTGCTGTCGAGCTGCTGTGCTGTGCTGGGCGGCGCTCAGTCCGCCGCAGGGGTGGCGAGAGGGGCGGCGGGCGGCGCGGGCGGTGCGGTGCCGACCTCCGCGGCCACGCGGTGCTCGGCCAGCACACCCGTCTTGTGGCGTTGGACGAACCAGTAGTAGGCGAAGCCGCCGCCGGCGATGATCCCGACGAAGAGGACGGCGCCCCACTGCAGGTACCAGTGGAAGGGGGCGGCCGCGTTGTAGACCGCGGCGCGCGGCCAGATCAGGTTGAGGGTCATGCCCGCACCCCACAGCACGGCGAGGATGTTCACGGGCAGGCCCCAGCGGCCCAGCGAGAACCGACCGTCCCCGGCCGGCTGCCACGTGCCGCGCAGCCGCGCCACCAGCATCGGCACGGTGACGCCCAGATAGGCCAGGTAGATCATGATGATGCCGATGCTGGTCACCACGGTGAAGATCTGCGGCTGACGGATGTTGACCACCAGGATCGCCAGCGCCAGCACCCCGATGATCACGGTCGGCAGCACCGGCGTCTGGAAACGCGGGTGGATCTTGGCGAGCTTCGAGGAGGCGGGCAGGTTGTTGTCCCGGGCCATGGCGAAGGTCAGCCGGACGGCGGCGGTGTGCACGGCCAGGGCGCACACGGTGACCGCGATCAGGACGCACCACAGCATCGCCTTTCCGGCCGTCGGGCCCAGCACGTTCAGCACGACGTACTGCAGGCCGTCCGTGGACAGCTGCTCGCCCTTCAGGCTGGAGACGCTCATCAGCGCCAGCAGCAGGATCAGACCGCCGAGGACGAACGAGGCGACGATCGCCCGGATGATCGCGCGCGGGGCGTTCCGGGTCGGGTCCAGGGACTCCTCACCGAGCGAGGCGGCCGTGTCGAAGCCGTACATGACGTACGCCGACGCCAGCGACGCCACGAGGAACGCGCCCAGATAGCCGTTGCCGTAGCTCGCGCCGGTGCCGTTGGTCTCCAGGACCACCTGCGGGCCACGGGTGATGTGGACGGCGAACAGCACGATCAGCACGACGGTGGCGATCAGCTCGATGAACACGCCCGCCGTGTTGATCCGCGCCATCAGCTTGACGCCGAAGGCGTTCACGAGGGTGGTGAAGAGGATCAGCACCGCGGCCAGGATGACCGCGTTGGTCGCCACGTCGTACGTGCCGGTGCCGTCCCCGACGAGCTGGAACACGTCGGAGATCTGAGGCAGCGTCAACTGGTAGGCCAGCGCGACCGCCGCGATCGACACGACGGAGGCGGTCAGCATCATCCAGCCGGCCAGCCAGCCCAGATGCGGATTGCCTATCTTCTTCGACCAGTTGTAGACCGAGCCCGCGACCGGGTAGCGGGCCGCCAGTTCGGCGAAGCAGAGCGCGACCATGAACTGGCCGACGAACACCATCGGCCATGACCACCAGTACGCCGGCCCGCCGCTGGCGAAACCGAAGTAGAACAGCTGGAAGGTACCGGTCAGGATCGAGATGTAGCTGATCCCGGCGGCGAAGGTGTGGAAGTTGCCCAGGGTGCGTTTGAGTTCGGGCTTGTAGCCGAACTCGGTGAGTTCGGTGTCGTCGGACGCGCTCTTCGGTCCGGTGGGTTGCTCAAGGGTCGTCATGAGCGGACTCCTGGTGGGCCTGGGGAGGGGAGGGGGGAGTGGCTCTGCGGGTGCCGAGAACGACGGACTAGGCGAACCAACCCTGCGGTGCCGGGGCCGTGTTGCGCCAGATGTGCTTCGCCTCGCGGTACTCGGCGAGCCCCGCCGGCCCGAGCTCACGGCCGAAGCCGGACTGCTTGTAACCGCCCCACTCGGCCTGCGGCACGTACGGGTGGTAGTCGTTGATCCACACCGTGCCGATCCGCAGCCGGGCCGCCATCCGCTGCGCCCTGGCCTCGTCCGTCGTCCACACGGCACCGGCCAGACCGTAGATGGTGTCGTTGGCCAGCCGTACGGCCTCGTCCTCGGTGCTGAACCGTTCCACGGTCAGCACGGGCCCGAACGACTCGTCCTGGACCACGGACATCGCGGGCGTGCACTCGTCCAGGACGGTGGGCAGGTAGTAGAAGCCCTTGTCGTACGCGTCGCCGCTCGGCCGCTCGCCGCCGCAGCGCAGCACCGCTCCCTCGGCGATGCCCCTGGCGACGTACTCCTCGACCTTCGCGCGGTGGGCGGCGGAGATGAGCGGGCCGGTCTGCGCCCGCTCGTCGAAGGGCCCGCCCAGCCGGATCTCCCGTGCCCGGCGGACGACCTCGTCGACGAACCGGTCGTGCAGCGAGTCCTCCACCAGCAGCCGGGCGCCCGCCGAACAGACCTGCCCCGAGTGCAGGAAGACGGCCGTCAGCGCCATGTCGACGGCCGTGTCGAAGTCGGCGTCCGCGAAGACGATGTTCGGGTTCTTGCCGCCGAGCTCCAGCGCGACCTTCTTCACGCTCGCGGCGGCGTTGGCCATCAGCCGACGGCCGGTCTGCAGGCCACCGGTGAACGAGACCAGGTCCACGTCCGGGTGGTCCGAGAGCGGGGCACCGGCCTCGGGCCCGGCGCCCAGGACAAGGTTCGCCACGCCGTCCGGAACCCCGGCCTCCGCCAGCAGCCGCATCAGGTGGATCGCGGTGTGCGGGGTCAGCTCGCTCGGCTTCAGCACGAAGGTGTTGCCGGCCGCGAGCGCCGGGGCGACCTTCCAGGCCGTCTGGAGCAGGGGGTAGTTCCAGGGAGTGATCAGCGCGCAGACCCCGACCGGCTCGTACACCACCCGGCTGTCCACGCCCGGCTGGCCGGTGTCGACGACCCGGCCCGTCTCGGCGGTGGCCGCCCGCCCGAAGTAGCGGAAGCAGTTGGCGATGTCGTCGATGTCGTACTCGCTCTCCACCAGCCGCTTGCCGGTGTCGAGGGACTCGGCGCGCGCGAGCGCGTCCTTGTCGCGTACGAGGAGGTCCGCCACCCGGAGCAGCAGGTCACCGCGGTCGGCGGGCGAGGTGGTGGGCCAAGGGCCCTCGTCGAAGGCGCGCCGCGCGGCGGTGATGGCCTCCACGGTGTCCTTGGCGCCGGCCTCGTCGACGACCGCGACCAGGCTGCCGTCGGCGGGACAGCGGATCTCGCGCGTCCGGCCGTCGAGCGCGGATCGCCATGCTCCGCCGATGAAAAGTTCGGGCATGTCTCTCGTTCCTCCTGGTCAGCGCCATGCGGCAGGCGCCCTCGCGGCTGTGCGCCTAACCGGAAGACCGCGTTCTATGCCCAAGAGGGAGTCAAATGTGACGGTCGACACGCCTGGTCAGGAGCACCGCCCTCGGCGAGGGGGACAGGAGGAGGCGGCTGAGGCGGCACTCTCGCCGCCCGGAGGGGGCGGGCCCTTCTCGGAAGGCCCGCCCCTGTCGCCCTACGGGTGCGACAGCTGCCCGGCGCCACCCCGACGGCGTATTCGCGCCTGCGCACGCTCGGCCACCCGTGCCTCGCGGCGGGCCCGCCGACGCTCCCTGCGCAGGGCACGCGCCGTGCTGCTCGGGGTGGAGACCACCCCGTTGCGCTGCTTCCACACCTGGCGGGTCACCCAGACGTCCAGGACGCCCCAGGTCGCCGCGATGGTGCTCGCCACGCTGCTCAGCAGCATGGGGAACGCCAGCCAGGAACCCGCGAGGGTGCACAGGAAAGCCACCATCGCCTGAAGCAGTGTCACCGCGATGATGAGGACCGCGCGCACCGCCGCCGTCCGCACCGGATCGGGCAGCCGCCGCCTGCGTGCCGGCTCCTCGATCCACAACGGCCGGTAATACACCCGCTCTTCGTCGCCACGCGCGGAGAGCCCCCGTTCTTCCACCGCGACGCCGACCCCCGTCAGGAGGCCGCGATCCGGTGCCTCGGCGCTCCGCGCCGCCACCTCGGGCGTCGCCGCTCCGTCCCCGGACGCTGCGCGCCGCTCCGCCGTGCCCATCAACTCGTCACTCCCCACCGCCGGTGGACCAACAGATCCGGATCCGTGGACCCGGCCCCCCACTGGTGCCCGACTTCCTCTGGTTTACGCCGCCTGAGAGCGGCCTGCGGGATCTGTGGCCGATTCCGCCCCTGATTCCCGTACAGAAAGACGATCGACGTCCGTCGAAGATTCCCGCGGAACGAAAAAATCCGGCCAACCGGCAGACTTCCCCGACGGGATGTCATTGGTTCAAGTGCCGGACAGCGGGCGGCAATCTCCCCCAATGAACGGACAACTCCCCCTGTCCGGTTCGCTGCTGGTGCCGCGGGCGCCCTTCCGGTTCTTCGAGATACGTGTGAGTCGGTAGTAGGCTCACGCCGTTTGTTGACGCACATGTGTGCCCCCGGGCCTGGCGGGGGTCGAGCTGGGGGAGGCCATGCGCTTTCGCGGGAAATCGATCCGCCGGAAGATCGTGGCGCTGTTGCTCGTGCCCTTGGTGGCCCTGACGGGTGTCTGGACGTTCGCCACGGTGCTGACGGGCCGTGAGGCGAGCGATCTCTTCAGGGTGGCGGACATCGTCGAGGAAGTCGGGTTCCCCACCGAGGACACCATCCGTGTGCTCCAGCAGGAACGCCGCCAGACCCTCGTCTACCTCGCCGACCCCCGGTCCGACGAAGCGGTCACGGCACTCGACCGCAGCCGGGCCGCCACGGACAAGGCCGTCGGGGAGTTCCGGGAGCACGCCCGTGACGCCGACCTGCGGGACGAGATGGGCGAGGCCACCTCGCTGCGGCTGACGACGATCCTGGAGGCCCTCGACACCCTGCCCTCCCTGCGGACGACCGTGGAGAGCGGCACCCTCACCGTCACCCAGGCCCTCGGCCACTACGACGAACTCGTCGACCCCTGCTTCACCCTGCTGTCCAACCTGCCCGCGCTCGACAGCGTGGAGATGGACAAGCAGGGCCGCGCCCTGGTCAACATCGGCCGCGCCCGCGAACTGCTCTCCCGTGAGGACGCCCTGCTCAGCTCGGTGCTCGTCGCGGACCGCATCACCAAGGAGGAGATCCGCGACTTCTCCGACCTGGTCGCCCAGCGCACCCTGATGTACGAGATCAGCCTGCCGCAGCTGCCCACCGAGGACCGCGACCGCTTCGCCGACTACTGGAAGGGCGCCAGCACCGCGCCCCTGCGGTCGGTCGAACAGGCCGTCATCGGCTCCGACCCCGGCAGGCCCACCAAGTTCACCGCGAAGGGCTGGGACACCTCGGTCGAGCCCGTCCTCGCCGACCTCCGCGACCTCAGCGTCGAGGCGGGCGACCGCTACCAGGACCGGGTCCGCCCGCTGGTCACCGACGTCATCCTGAAGGCCGCCGTCGCCGGTGTCCTCGGCCTCCTCGCGCTGCTCTTCTCGCTCTTCATGTCCGTCCGCATCGGCCGCGTCCTCATCCGCGACCTGCGTCGGCTCCGCCAGGAGGCCCACGAGACCGCCGGGGTGCGACTGCCCAGCGTGATGCGTCGGCTCGCCGCGGGCGAACAGGTCGACGTGGAGACCGAGGTCCCGCACCTGGAGTACGACAAGAACGAGATCGGCGAGGTCAGCCAGGCCCTCAACACCCTCCAGCGGGCCGCCGTCGAGGCCGCCGTCAAGCAGTCCGAACTCCGCAGCGGCATCTCCGAGGTCTTCGTCAACCTCGCCCGCCGCAGCCAGGTCCTGCTGCACAAGCAGCTCACCCTGCTCGACACCATGGAGCGCCGGACCGAGGACACCGACGAACTCGCCGACCTGTTCCGTCTGGACCACCTGACGACCCGTATGCGCCGGCACGCGGAGGGTCTGGTCATCCTCTCGGGCGCGGCCCCCTCCCGGCAGTGGCGCAAGCCCATCCAGCTCATGGACGTCGTCCGCGCGGCCGTCGCCGAGGTCGAGGACTACGAGCGGATCGAGGTCCGCCGGCTGCCCAGGGTCGCCGTGACCGGCCCCGCGGTCGCCGACCTCACCCACCTGGTGGCCGAACTCCTGGAGAACGCCACGGTGTTCTCGCCCCCGCACACCGCCGTACAGGTGCACGGCGAGCGGGTCGCCAACGGCTTCACCCTGGAGATCCACGACCGGGGCCTCGGCATGTCGGCCGAGGCGCTCCTGGACGCCAACCTCAAGCTCGCCGAGACCCCCGACTTCGAACTCTCCGACACCGACCGGCTCGGACTCTTCGTGGTCAGCCGGCTCGCCCAGCGGCAGAAGGTCCGGGTCTCCCTCCAGCCCTCCCCGTACGGCGGCACCACGGCCGTGGTGTTCATCCCGGACGCCCTGCTCACCGACGACGTCCCCGACACGAACGGCATCGGCTTCCGCCTCGACCGCGCCCACCCCACCCGCGAGGCCGAGCTGGAGGCGGAGCGCAACGCGGCCCTCTCGCAGGTGCCGGTGCGGCTCCCCGGGCTCACCGCGGGCATCCTGGACGGCCCGGTGGAGCTGGAGGCTCCGGTCGACCTGGAGCCCCTGGGCGGCTTCCCGGGCGCCCTCGGCGACGAGGAGGCCGAGCAGGGCGGGCTCTTCCGGTCCCGCCGCTCGCTCACCGGCGTCACCGACGACCAGCGGCAGCCGGCGCGCGACGGTGAAGGACGGCGGGCCCCCTTCACCGACCCCGACCCGACGCTCGGACCCGTGCCGCTGCCCCAGCGCCGCACCCCCCATCTCGTCAGCTCGCACGGCCGTTCGGTGACCGGTGACAGGACCAGGCACCAGGAGGACGAGCCCGCGCCGGGCCGCACGGCGGGGCCGGAGGGGACCGCCGACACCCGCCCGCTCACCGCCCTGCCCCCCGGCGGGTACGACGGCCCCGCGCTGCCCCAGCGCCGCCGTACGTCCTCGTCGGGCGGCCCGGCCCCGACGACCTCGCCGTACGGTGGGGGCGAGCCCACCCCGCGCGCGGAGACGACGACCGACCAGGCAGAATCAGCTCCGAGCCCGCTGCCCCGTCGCGTCCGACAGGCCAGTCTGGCACCGCAGTTGAAGGAGGGCCCCGACCGGCGTACCGAGCGCGAGAGGTCCCGCCCCGAGCGGCACCAGGACCCGGCCGAGCGCGACGCAGACGAGGTACGCAGCCGTATGGCCTCGCTCCAACGGGGTTGGCAGCGTGGCCGCGAGGAGAACGCCGAAGGCGACGACGCCCGGGGCGTCTCAGCACCACGAGGAACGACTAAGGGGGACGGTCGATGACCGCACCGAAGGCCGAGAGGACCGCGACCGGTACGTCCGGGGAGCTGAACTGGCTCCTGGACGACCTGGTGGAGCGTGTCGCCAGCATCCGCAAGGCGCTCGTGCTCTCCAGCGACGGACTGCCCACGGGTGTCTCCGAGGACCTCACCAGAGAGGACAGCGAGCACCTGGCCGCCGTCTCCTCCGGCTTCCACAGCCTCGCCAAGGGCGTCGGCCGCCACTTCGAGGCGGGCAGCGTCCGGCAGACCGTCGTCGAGCTCGACGAGGCCTTCCTCTTCGTCACGGCCGCCGGCGACGGCAGCTGCCTCGCCGTCCTCGCCGACTCCGACGCGGACATCGGCCAGGTCGCCTACGAGATGACCCTCCTGGTCAAGCGGGTCGGCGTACATCTGGGCTCCGCCCCGCGCGCCGACGGCCCCCTCGGCGGGTAGTGGGACGGCATGAGCCGAGACGGTCAGGGAAGAAGCCACTGGTTCGACGACGAGGCCGGACCAGTGGTGCGTCCGTACGCGATGACACGCGGCCGGACCAACCACGCGATCCAGCACCGCCTCGACCTGATCGCCGTGGTCGTCACGGAACCGCACGTCGACGACCCGGAGGAGAACCACTCCCTCTCCCCTGAGCACGTCCGTATCGTCGAGCTCTGCCGCGACACCCCTCAGTCGGTGGCCGAACTGGCCGCCGACCTGGACCTCCCCGTCGGGGTGGTCCGCGTCCTCGTCGGAGACCTCGTGGACGAGGAACTCGTCCACGTGACCCGCCCCGTACCGCCTGCCGAGCTGGTGGACGAGAGCATCCTGCGCGACGTCATCAACGGCCTCCGGGCGCTCTGAGCGCCACGGAGGCGGAGCGAACACGTGACAGACAACCCATCCAGCAGGAGAAAGACCGATGATCCTCGGGCGCTCTGAGCGCGGCACACCCCCGGTCGAACCCGTCACGCTCAAGATCCTCGTGGCCGGCGGCTTCGGCGTGGGCAAGACGACCTGCGTCGGCGCGGTCAGCGAGATCAAGCCCCTGCGCACCGAGGAGGTGCTCACCGAGGCGGGCCGCCCGGTCGACGACACCAGCGGTGTGGAGCACAAGACGACGACCACCGTCGCCATGGACTTCGGCCGCATCACCCTGCGCGAGGACCTCGTCCTGTACCTGTTCGGCACTCCCGGGCAGGACCGCTTCTGGTTCCTCTGGGACGAACTCGCCTCCGGCGCCCTCGGGGCCGTCGTCCTCGTCGACACCCGCCGCCTGGAGGACTGCTTCGCCGCCGTCGACTACTTCGAGCGGCGCTCCATACCCTTCGTGATCGGCGTCAACTGCTTCGACGAAGCCGCGCGTTACCCCGCCGAGACGGTCCGTCAGGCCCTCGACCTCGACCCCGACGTACCAGTCGTCCTGTGCGACGCCCGACAGCGGGACTCGGTCAAGGACGTCCTCGTCGCCGTCGTCCGGCACGCGATGGCCCAGGCGTCGGGGCAGCGCCAGGCCGTCACCACCTGAGGCACGGCCCGTACCCCCGCCGACAGGGGTACGGACCGTGGCTTCCGGGCACGCGCGCGTGGAGCGGCGTCCGACGCCGACGAACGCCGTACGCGCGCGTGGGTCCCACCTTCCGCTCGCGTCGTCAGCTCGCGTCGTCCTCGTGCCAGCCGAGGCTCTTCTCCACCGCCTTGCGCCAGTTGTGGTACTCGCGGTCACGCACGGAGGCCTCCATGGCGGGCGTCCACTCGACGTCCCGCTGCCAGTGCGACTTCAGCTCGTCCAGGTCGTTCCACACCCCGGTCGCGAGACCGGCGGCGTACGCGGCCCCCAGGCACGTCGTCTCCGAGACCCGGGGCCGGATCACCGGCACGCCCAGGACGTCCGCCTGGTGCTGCATCAGCAGGTTGTTCTTGGTCATACCGCCGTCGACCTTCAGCGTCGTGATGGGCACCCCGGAGTCCTGGAACATGGCGTCCACCACCTCCCGCGTCTGCCAGCTCGTCGCCTCCAGCACCGCGCGCGCGAGGTGCGCCTTCGTGACGTACCTCGTCAGCCCCGTCACGACACCGCGGGCGTCCGAGCGCCAGTAGGGGGCGAACAGGCCCGAGAACGCGGGCACGATGTACGCCCCGCCGTTGTCGTCGACGCTCGCCGCCAGCGGCTCGATCTCGTCGGCGCTGCGAATGATGCCGAGCTGGTCGCGGAACCACTGCACCAGGGCGCCCGTGATCGCGATCGACCCCTCCAGGCAGTACACCGGCGCCTCGTCGCCGATCTTGTACCCCATGGTGGTGAGCAGCCCGTTCTTCGACGGCACGGGCCGGTTCCCGGTGTTGAGCAGCAGGAAGCTCCCGGTGCCGTAGGTGTTCTTCGCGGTGCCCACGTCGTAGCAGGCCTGGCCGAACACCGCCGCCTGCTGGTCGCCGAGCGCCGAGGCGACGGGAACGCCGGCGAGGGGGCCCACGGCGGTGCCGTACACCTCGGCGGAGGACCTGATCTCCGGTAGGACCGCTTCCGGAACGTTCATCGCGGAGAGGATCGAGGCGTCCCACTGGAGGGTCTCCAGGTTCATCAGCATGGTGCGTCCGGCGTTGGTGACGTCGGTGACGTGCCGGCCGCCGTCCGTGCCGCCGGTCAGGTTCCAGATCAGCCAGGAGTCGATCGTGCCGAACGCGATCTCGCCGTGCTCGGCACGCGCTCGCAGCCCCGGCACGTTGTCGAGCAGCCAGGCGGCCTTCGGCCCGGAGAAGTAGCTGGCCAGGGGCAGACCGGTCTGCTCACGGAAGCGGTCCTGCCCGTCCGTGCCGCCGAGTTCGTTGCACAGCGCCGAGGTACGGGTGTCCTGCCAGACGATCGCGTTGTGCACGGGCTTGCCCGTGGCCCGGTCCCACAGGACCGTCGTCTCCCGCTGGTTGGTGATGCCGAGCGCGCTGATCTGCTCCGCCCGCAGACCCGCCTTCGCGATGGCCCCGGCGACGACCGCCTGCACCTTCGACCAGATCTCCGTGGCGTCGTGCTCCACCCACCCGGGCTTGGGGAAGATCTGACGGTGCTCCCGCTGGTCGACGGCGACGATGGCGCCGCCCTGGTCGAAGACGATGCAACGGCTCGAAGTGGTGCCCTGATCGATGGCGGCGACGTACTTCTGGGCGTTGTCCGGCATGACATCCCCTCACGTCTTGCGTCGATTCATGTCTTGCGTCGGTTCACGTCCTACGGCGGTGGGTCAGAAGGCTGCGTTGTAGACGAGGCCGGCGAGGACCCCGCCGACCAGGGGGCCGACGACCGGTATCCAGGCGTAACCCCAGTCAGAGGTGCCCTTGTTGGGGATCGGCAGGAAGGTGTGCACGATGCGGGGGCCGAGGTCACGGGCCGGGTTGATGGCGTAGCCGGTGGGTCCGCCCAGGGAGAGGCCGATGCCGACGACCAGGAACGACACCAGCAGCACCGAGATGCCGGAGCCGTAGATCCCGGCCTCCTCGCCGGGAATCTGACCGATGCCGATGCCCGTGTTCCGGCCGAAGGCGAGGATCGGCAGTACGAGGGCGATCGTCGCGATGATCTCCGTGACCAGGTTGGCGACCGGGTTCCGGACCTCCGGGATGGTGGAGAAGATCCCGAGGGTCGGCGTGGGCTCGTCCCCCGTGCCCTCCGTGGTGCCCTCCTTGCGGACGTTCGCCTGGAACTGCGCGAGGTACACGAGATAGGCGAGTACGGCGCCGAGCATCGCACCGACCAGCTGGCCGAGCAGGTACACCCAGACCTTGTCCCAGACCTCCGTGTCGACCGCGATCCCGAGGGTCACCGCCGGGTTGAGGTGCCCGCCCGACAGGGGAGCGGCGGTGTAGGCGCCCGCCAGCACGGCGAAGCCCCAGCCGAACGCGATGACGATCCAGCCCGACGCCCTCGCCTTCGAGAACCTGAGAGTGACGGCGGCGCACACACCGGCGCCGAAGAGAATCAGGATCGCCGTACCGATGACCTCACCGACGAATATGTCTCCGTTGCTCATGGCGGCTCCTTGGCCCCGGCCCGGAGCGATCGGCCCCGGACCTCCGTGACGAGCGTGCCGTCGTGGCCGCATCGCCCGTGGGGGATGGCCCGTTGCAGGCGGGGAGCCCGAGCGGCGGGGTGCACAAAGAAGCCCGAATCCGGCGATGCCGACCGACACGGGAAGTGTTCACCGGCACCCAGGGGGCGTCAAGAATCCGCACAGCAACGCTTGAAGGCGCCTACGGGACGCGCACGTCGGCGCGCACGGCCCGGCCCACCCGGCGACTGCCCGCCCGGTGCCTCCGGTGCCTCCGGTGCCTCCGGAGCCCGCTCGGCGTCTTCTGAGCCGATGTGCATCACCGGACCGCGATCACCGCGGACCCATGCCCGAACAAGCCCTGGTTGGCGCTGACCCCCACCCGCGCCCCCTCGACCTGCCGATCGCCCGCCTCGCCCCGCAACTGCCGGACCAGCTCGCACACCTGGGCGATCGCCTGCGCCGGAACAGCCTCCCCGAAGGAGGCCAGTCCTCCGCTGCTGTTCACGGGTATGCGGCCGCCCAGCGCCGTCACCCCGTCCCGCAGCAGCTTCGCGGCCTCGCCCTCACCGCACAGCCCCAGATCCTCGTACCACTGCAACTCCAGCGCGGTGGACAGGTCGTAGACCTCGGCGAACGAGAGATCCCCGGGTTCGACAGCGGCCTCCTCGTACGCCGTCCGCGCGATCGACGCCCGGAACGTCTCGTCCGGCGGCGCCACCGCGACCGCCGAGTCCGTGGCGATGTCCGGCAGATCCAGCACCGTGTTGGGATAGCGGGGCGTCACCGTGGACACCGCCCGTACCCGCACCGGGTCGGCCACCCCGTGCCGCCGCGCGAACCGCATGCTGGACAGCACGAGCGCCGCACCCCCGTCCGAGGTCGCGCAGATGTCCAGCAGCCGCAGCGGATCGGCGACGACCGGCGAGGCCGCGACCTCCTCCGCGGTGACCCGCTTGCGATAGCGCGCGTACGGATTGAGCGCCCCGGCCGCGGAGTTCTTCACCTTGACCCGCGCGAAGTCCTCCGGCGTGTCCCCGTGCACCGCCATCCGCCGTCGCGCGTACAGCCCGAAGTACGTCGGATTGGTGGCCCCGAGGACCCGGAACCGCAGCCAGTCCGGATCGTCCGTCCGGTCCCCGCCCGCCGGCCGGAAGAACCCCTTCGGAGCCGAGTCCGCGCCCACCACCAGCACCACGTCCGCGAGACCGGCGAGAATCTGGGCCCGCGCGGTGCCGACCGCCTGCGCCCCGGACGCACAGGCCGCGTACACGCTCGTGACCCGGGCCCCCTGCCAGCCCAGCGCCTTCGCGAAGGTCGCTCCCGCCACATAGCCCGGATAACCGCCCCGCACCGTGTCCGCACCGACGACCGAGCCGACGTCCCGCCAGTCGAGCCCGGCGTCGGTCAGCGCCTCACGCGCGGCCACCGTCCCGTACTGGACGAAACTCCTGCCCCACTTGCCCCACGGGTGCATGCCCACGCCGAGCACCGCCACCTCGCCCGTCATGCCGTCACCCCCGTCGGCCGCCACTGCCAGGTAGTCCAGACTGTCCCCGCGTCCTCGTTCAGGACCCCGGGAACGACCTCCACCTCCATGCCCACCGCCAGATCGACGACGGTGACCCCGGGAACCGCCTGCCCCAGCACCACGAGACGCTCTTCGGCCAGTTCCACAGCGATCAACGCGTACGGCTCCCACGGAAGTTCCGGATCGGACACGTAGGGTGACGGAGGCCGGTACCGGCCGTCCGTGTACGACCACACCCACCCCCGGCGCGACAGCGGGACCTCGCGCAGCTCACCCCCCGGACAGCCCGGATTGCGACAGAAGGCGTCCTCGCGGGGGAAGAACACCGAGGCGCACGCCGAACAGCGCGTGCCGAGCAGTCGGAACCCCTCGCCTTCCCCGGTGAACCAGCCCGCGACCACAGGTGTGCGACTTCGCGACAAAGCCCCTCCCGGCGAACGGATCTGATGAATCGTCAGGAGTCTGGCACGGTCATCCCGAATTGGGCAGGCCCCCGGAGAACCAACGAGCCCCGCCCGGCGTCGCAGTATCGGGAGGGCCGGCCGGGGCCCACGGGGGTGGTTCCGGCCGGCCCTCCCTCGTACCGGCGGACTGGACGCGCGCGAATCGAGCCGCCCCGACGAGACGACCAGCAGATGATCGGATACAGTCCGCCGCGTGTCCGCGAATCAACACCCACCAGCCAACTCCGCACCGGACTCGCATTGTTCGAGCTGCGGAGCGCCCTACGGAGAGGGCGTTTCCGGCTGGCCCCGCACCTGCGAGGCCTGCCACACAGTGGCCTACCGCAATCCGCTTCCCGTCGCGGTGGCCCTCCAGCCCGTGTACGACACCCAGGGCACCGCCCTCGTGGTGATCACACGGACCATCGCCCCCGCGCGCGGGGGCACCGCCCTGCCCGGCGGCTTCATCGACCACCGGGAGGACTGGCGGCACGCCGTCGTCCGTGAACTCAAGGAGGAGACGGGTATCTGCGCCGCCGACCGCGACGTACGCCTCGCCGACGCCATGAGCTCGCCCGCCGGTCATCTGCTGCTCTTCGGGCTCCTCCCGGAGCGCCCGGCCGCCGGCCTGCCGGCGTCCGTCGCCACCGACGAGACGGAGGGCTGGCACCTGCTGCGCAGACCCACCGAACTCGCCTTCCCGCTGCACACCCTGGCCGTCCAGGCGTTTTTCGACGGCCGCTACATCTGAGCCGAAGCCGCACCTGAGCCGCACCCGGGCTCACCGCCGGTCGAGCCCTCGTACCTTCACGGGATACGCGGGCTCGACCGGCCCCTCGTCCCCCTCCCGCTCCACGACCAGCCGCGGCCCCTCCCAGCGCGCCGTGTACCGCTCGACCTCCGGCTCGTCCCAGCCGTCGCCGGCGTCCGGCACCACGAGCCCGCCCCCCGTCAGCCCGCGCGCGGGTGCCCACACCTCCAGCTCCAGGCCGCCGTCGGCACCCCGGACCGGGACCACGGCACCCGCGCGCGCGAGTACGGGCACGCGTGACAGCGGCGCCTCCAGCAGCACCTGCCCCGGCCCCTCGTACGCCCGCCCGGTCACCGTGTCGTGCCAACGGCCAGTCGGCAGCTGCACCGCACGCCGGTCCACGCCCGGCTCCAGCACCGGCGCCACCAGCAGACAGTCACCCAGCAGGAACGCGTCCTCGCAGTCGCGCAGCCTCCGGTCCTCGGGCGCTCCCCACCACAACGGGCGCACGTACGGCGCCCCCGTACGACGCGCCAGATGGGCCAGCGTCATGAAGTAGGGCGACAACCGCCGCCGCTCGACGAGCGCCACGCGCGCGTGCTCGACGACCTCGTCCCCGAACTCCCACGGCTCCCGCCGCCCCGCCCGCAGACTCGCGTGCGTACGGAACAGCGGCAGATACGCGCCGAGCTGGAACCACCGCAGATACAGCTCCGGCGACGGACTCCCGTCGAACCCGCCCACGTCCGGCCCCGAGTAAGGCACCCCGCACAGCCCCAGCCCCAGCACCAGCGCGAGCGACGCCCGCAGCCCCGGCCAGCCCGTCGCCACATCCCCGGACCACGTCCCGCCGTAGCGCTGCATACCGGCCCACCCGGAGCGCGAGAAGACGAACGGCCGCTCCTCGGGCACCAGCTCACGCAGCGCCTCGTACCCCGCGCGGGCCATACAGAGCGCGTACACGTTGTGTGCCTCGCGATGATCACCGCCCCGGCCCTCCAGATCGTGCCGGACCGACCGGGGCAGCGTGTTCTCCCCGAACGCCGTGAACGACGTCGGTTCGTTCATGTCGTGCCAGAACCCCGCGAACCCCTGCGCCAGCCGCTCCTGGTACAGCCCACCCCACCACGCACGCGTACGCGCGCGCGTGAAGTCCGGAAAGACGGACTCCCCGGGCCACACGAGCCCCTCCGCGACCTTCCCGGTGGCATCACGCACGAAGGCGTCCTCGGCCGTCCCGCTGTCGTACACCGCGTCGCCCGGCCGCGCACCGACCGCCGAGTCCACGATCGACACCAGCCGGATCCCCTCCCGCCGCAACTCGTCGGCGAGCACCGACAGCTTCGGGAAGCTCTCCGTGTCGACCGTGAAGACCCGGTGGGCGTCGTAGTGGTCGATGTCCAGGTGGACCACGTCGAGCGGCAGACCGTGCTCCCGGTACCCCGCCACGATCCGCCGCACCTCCTGCTCGCTCCCGAAGCCCCACCGCGCGTGATGATGGCCCAACGCCCACGCGGGCGGCAGCGCCGGAGCCCCCGTCAGCGCGGCCCAGGCATGCAGCACGCGCGCGGGGGTGCCCACTATCACCCAACAGCGCAGTGGCCCGCCGTCCATCCGCAGCTCGGACGTCCCCGCCCGGTCGTGCCTGGACCCGGCGCCCTCCTCGCCCTCGCACAGCGTCACCGTGCCGTCCCACGTGGTGTCGTGGAACACCAGGTGCGTGGCCGCGTCCGCCACCACCATCTGCACCGGCATCGTGATGTACAGCGGATCGTCACCCGGCGCGAACGGACGACCGGGGTCCGTGTTCCACAGCCGGTACGTCCCGTCCCGCAGCCGGGGACCCGACGCCCGTCCGCCCAGACCGAAGAACCGCGCGTCGGCCGCCACCTCCGACCGCTGCACCCACCGCGCCTCGCCCCCACCGACCGGCTCCCACCACCGGGGCGGCAGATCACGCCGCAGGACCACTCCACCGGGCGTACGCACCTCCACGGCACCGTGCCGCGACACGACGACCGTCACACGCTCGGCAACGACCCGCCAGGCGCCGTCCTTGTCCGGCTCCAGCTCGGCCCGCGGATCCGGCTCCGGGCACCGGCCCGCCAGCGCGTACGACGGCTCGGGACCGGCACCGTCCCAGCCCCAGAAGACCGCGCCGTGCACATCGACCGTGACCCGCAGCTCGGACCTGCCGAACCGGACGATCCCGCCCCCGGGCC
>NZ_JARGEE010000185.1:0-17757 GCF_033794485.1 Streptomyces sp. MB09-02B | reverse complement strand
TATTTTTTCCCTTTTTTTTGTGCTCTGGAGTTGGTGATAAGAGAACGCCCTCGTACCGTCCTCGCTGCTCACACCCCCATCCTCCCAAACCCCACTGACAGCCGACGCCCCCGAGAGCACTGCCGGCGGCAGCCGCCGGGGCCCGCCGACAGTGCGGCGGCCCAGGATCGAGGAACGCGACGAGGCCCGGCACCCCGTCCGGGGTGCCGGGCCTCGTCGGAGAACCGGAAGAAGCGCTGAGCCCGTGGGCTCAGAGGCCCGCGGCCTTGCGCAGTTCCTCTACGCGGTCCGTGCGCTCCCAGGTGAACTCGGGGAGTTCGCGGCCGAAGTGACCGTACGCGGCGGTCTGACCGTAGATCGGGCGCAGCAGGTCGAGGTCACGGATGATGGCGGCCGGACGGAGGTCGAAGACCTCGTCGATGGCCTTCTCGATCCGGTCGGTGTCGACCTTGGCGGTGCCGAAGGTCTCCACGAAGAGGCCGACGGGCTCGGCCTTGCCGATCGCGTACGCCACCTGGACCTCGCAGCGCGAGGCGAGGCCGGCCGCGACGACGTTCTTGGCGACCCAGCGCATCGCGTACGCGGCGGAGCGGTCGACCTTGGACGGGTCCTTGCCCGAGAAGGCGCCGCCGCCGTGGCGGGCCATGCCGCCGTACGTGTCGATGATGATCTTGCGGCCGGTGAGGCCGGCGTCGCCCATCGGGCCGCCGATCTCGAAGCGGCCGGTCGGGTTGACCAGCAGACGGTAGCCCTCGGTGTCCAGCTTGATGCCGTCGTCCAGGAGGGCCTTCAGCTCCGGCTCCACCACGAACTCGCGGATGTCCGGGGCGAGCAGGGACTCCAGGTCGATGTCGCTGGCGTGCTGGGAGGAGACGACCACCGTGTCCAGACGGACCGCCTTGTCACCGTCGTACTCGATGGTGACCTGGGTCTTGCCGTCGGGACGGAGGTAGGGGATGGTGCCGTTCTTGCGGACCTCGGACAGGCGCTTCGACAGGCGGTGCGCCAGGAAGATCGGCAGCGGCATCAGCGTCGGCGTCTCGTCCGACGCGTAGCCGAACATCAGACCCTGGTCGCCGGCGCCCTGACGGTCCAGCTCGTCCTCGTCACCCTCGACCCGGTTCTCGTAGGCCGTGTCCACACCCTGCGCGATGTCCGGGGACTGCGCGCCGATCGACACCGACACACCGCAGGAGGCGCCGTCGAAGCCCTTCTTCGACGAGTCGTAGCCGATGTTCAGGATGGTGTCGCGCACCAGCTGGGCGATCGGCGCGTACGCCTTGGTCGTGACCTCTCCGGCCACGTGCACCAGGCCGGTCGTGATGAGCGTCTCCACGGCGACGCGGGACGTGGGGTCCTCGCGCAGGAGCGCATCGAGAATGGCATCGCTGATCTGGTCAGCGATCTTGTCGGGGTGGCCCTCGGTCACGGACTCCGAGGTGAACAGACGACGGGACACAACGCTCCCTGGGGTTGCAGCGGCTGCTGGCTGATCATTGGCGGACGTGCTCGGGGGCTGCGCCCGGCGTCGTCCGAGAACAGTTTATCGGTCGGGCTCGGCCACCGGCCCACCTGTCTCGCCTCTCGGGAGCCCTGTGACCTGCGGCACGTGCATTCTGCCCAATGGCCGTCGCTGTCCGCCAGGGTCGCCACGCCCGAATGTGCGTGGTGCGAGTGGGCCCTGACGTGAATACCACCGTCAGTCGAGTCTGCCGGCCACCAGGTCCCACACCGTTTCGGCCAGGGCTTCCTTGGGGCCGTAGGGCACCGGTGTCTCGCTTCCGTCGGCGCCCAGCACCACGGCCTCGTTCTCCTCGGAGCCGAAGGTCTTGCGCTCCCCCACCTCGTTCACCACCAGCAGATCGCACCCCTTGCGGGTCAGTTTGGCGCGGCCGTTGGCGAGGACGTCGTCGGTCTCGGCGGCGAAGCCGACGATCACCTGGCCGGGGCGCGGACGGTCCGCCGAGATCTCCGCGAGGATGTCCGGATTACGTACCAGGACGATGGGCTCGGGTTCCTGGCCGTCCTTCTTCTTGATCTTGCCGGTGGCGTAGTTCTCCGGGCGGAAGTCCGCCACGGCCGCGGCCATCACCACGACGTCCGCGTCCGGCGCGGCCTTGAGCACCGCCTCGCGCAGCTGCACCGCCGTACCGATCCGCACGACGTCCACCCCTGCGGGGTCCGGCAGTCCGGTGTTGCCCTCGATCAGTGTGACCCGGGCGCCCCGCGCGGCGGCCGTACGGGCGAGGGCGTACCCCTGTTTGCCGGAGGAGCGGTTGCCGAGGAAGCGGACGGGGTCGAGGGGCTCCCGGGTGCCGCCGGCGGTCACCACGACGTGCCGGCCGACGAGGTCGGGCTCGGTGACGCCCCGGGCCAGCACCCGGCGGCACACCTCGAAGATCTCCGCGGGGTCCGGCAGTCGGCCCTTGCCGGTGTCGACGCCGGTCAGCCTGCCCACGGCGGGGTCGATGACCAGGGCGCCGCGGCGGCGGAGCGTCGCCACGTTCTCCTGGGTGGCCGGGTGTTCCCACATCTCGGTGTGCATGGCGGGGGCGAACACGACCGGGCAGCGGGCGGTGAGCAGGGTGTTGGTGAGGAGGTCGTCGGCCAGGCCGTGGGCGGCCTTGGCGAGCATGTCGGCGGTGGCGGGGGCGACGACGACCAGATCTGCCTCCTGCCCGATGCGCACGTGCGGCACCTCGTGCACGCTCTCCCAGACCTCCGTGGAGACGGGGTTGCCGGAGAGCGCGGACCAGGTGGCGGCGCCGACGAAGTGCAGCGCGGAGTCGGTCGGCACGACCCGTACGTCATGACCGGACTCGGTCAGTCGGCGCAGCAGCTCGCACGCCTTGTAGGCGGCGATCCCACCGCTGACCCCCAGAACGACCTTCGGCTTGCCCACCGAACCTCCCCGCACTCGGATGTGTACGCCTTCTGTGTGACGCCTCAATGACACACCACAGGCCCGACAGTCGCACTGCCGGGCCTGTGGAAAAACCTACTGCGATCTGCCGATATGACTTACGCGGGGCCCTCGACGGCCTCGGACGTCAGCAGACCCGCGTTGATCTCGCGCAGGGCGATCGAGAGCGGCTTCTCGTGGACGTGGGTGTCGACGAGGGGACCGACGTACTCGAGGAGGCCCTCGCCGAGCTGCGAGTAGTACGCGTTGATCTGGCGGGCACGCTTGGCCGCGTAGATCACGAGGCTGTACTTCGAGTCGGTGGCCTCGAGGAGCTCGTCGATCGGCGGGTTGATGATGCCCTCGGGCGCGGAGATGGAAGAGGACACGCTCTACCTTCCGATGGATGGGAAAAGATCGGTCGTGATCACAGAAAACGGACAGACGCCGTGATCACACAACATCCATCAAGGCTAGCAGCTCGCGGGCCACGTCCTCGACGGAGGTGTTGACCAGGGTGACGTCGAACTCCGGCTCGGCCGCCAGCTCGATCTTGGCCGCTTCCAGGCGGCGTTCGATCACCTCGGGCGGCTCGGTGCCCCGCCCGGTGAGCCGGCGCACCAGCTCGTCCCAGGAGGGGGGAGCCAGGAAGACCAGCTGGGCGTCCGGCATGGTCTCACGGACCTGCCGCGCGCCCTGGAGGTCGATCTCCAGCAGGACCGGCTCGCCCCGCTCCAGGCGTTCGAGCACGGCGGCCCGGGGGGTGCCGTAGCGGTTGCCGGCGAACTCGGCCCACTCCAGCAGCTCGCTGTTGGCGATCAGCTTGTCCATCTCCTCGTCGGCGACGAAGAAGTAGTGGACTCCGTGCTGCTCGCCGGGGCGCGGCTTGCGGGTCGTCGCCGACACCGAGAGCCACACCTCGGAGTGTGCCTTGCGCATATGGGCGACGACCGTGCTCTTGCCGACCCCGGAGGGGCCGGAGAGCACGGTCAGCCGCGGACGTACGTCCGGGGGCTCGGGGGTCGTCCCCCGGAATGTTGCAGCCATGCAGCGATTATTCCAGCAATCCCGGAGTGCCCGGGACTCCCTTCCCGCCAAGGGGCGGGATCAGGAACCGGTGCTGCCGAACTCACGCTCCAGGGAAGCGATCTGGTTGGAACCGAGGCCGCGTACACGACGGCTCTCGGAGATGCCCAGTCGCTCCATGATCTGCTTGGCGCGGACCTTGCCCACGCCCGGCAGGGACTCGAGCAGGGCGGAGACCTTCATCTTGCCGATGACGTCGTTCTCCTGGCCCTGCTTGATGACCTCGTGCAGGGAGGCGCCGGAGTGCTTGAGTCGATTCTTGACCTCGGCCCGCTCCCGGCGAGCCGCGGCGGCCTTTTCGAGCGCGGCTGCGCGCTGTTCAGGGGTAAGGGGCGGAAGAGCCACGCCTACGTCACCTCGGATGTCGAACTGTCGGATACGGACCGGTGAGGAACCTAGTCGCCCCACACCTGGGGTGCCACGAGCAACACGCTTGCCCGTTCACCCTGCTCGGAGACTAGCGGCCAACTCCGCCGGAGTCAGCGAGAACAGCGGAAAAGTCCTGGTCAGCCTCCATGGAGTCGGACATAAGCCTCAAATCGACCCGGATTTGAGAATGTATTCAGACTCAAGGCGGCCGGGAACCGATCCTCGGCCACTCATCGGAGGTCTCAGGCGGCCGTCGTCGCGGTGCGGATCTCGTCCGCGAAACGATCCGAGGCGTCACGCAGCGCGACGACGTCGCGACCGTGACGAAGGACACCCCGACTGACGTTCGGGACGACGTTGCGCACGGCGGACCCGAACACCGTCGGGAGATCGGCGGGCGTGGCACCCTGCGCGCCGATCCCGGGCGCGAGGAGAGGTCCGTCGATGTTCAGGTCGTACGACGAGAGGTCACCCAGCGTGGCCCCGACGACGGCGCCGAAGGACCCCAGGGGCGCCTCCCCCGCGTTCTCGGCCGCCAGGTGCGCCAGCATCGTCGCACCGACGTTCCGGCCCTCGGGGCGAACCGCGTGCTGCACCTCGCCGCCCTCCGGGTTGGAGGTGAGCGCGAGCACGAACAGTCCGGTCCCGTTCTCGCGCGCCAGCTCCACGGCGGGCTTCAGCGAGCCGTAGCCCAGGTACGGCGAGACCGTCAGCGCGTCCGAGAAGAGGGGCGCGTCCTTGCGCAGGAAGGTCTCGGCGTACGCGGCCATGGTGGAGCCGATGTCGCCGCGCTTGGCGTCCATGACGACCAGCGCGCCGGCTGCCCGCGCCTCCGCCACGGACTTCTCCAGGACGGCGATGCCGCGCGACCCGAAGCGCTCGAAGAACGCGCTCTGCGGCTTCAGGACGGCCACCCGGTCGGCCAGCGCCTCGACGACCGTGCGGCTGAAGTACTCCAGGCCCGCGACGTCGTCGTTCAGGCCCCAGTCGGCGAGGAGGGAGGCGTGCGGGTCGATGCCGACGCAGAGGGGCCCGCGTTCGTCCATGGCTCGCCGCAGGCGGGCGCCGAAGGGCTCGGTCATACCGTCTTCCTCACATCGGCGCCGACCGCGTCGGCGAGGGTGGCGTAGGGGCTCGTGCGCAGGCGGGCCGCGAGGCCCTTGTGCAGGGCGCGCGACCAGAAGGGCCCCTCGTAGATGAAGGCGCTGTAGCCCTGGATCAGGGTGGCGCCCGCCAGGATGCGCTGCCAGGCGTCCTCGGCGTTCTCGATGCCGCCGACGCCCACCAGGGTGATCCGGTCGCCCACACGCGCGTAGAGGCGGCGCAGGACGGCGAGGGAGCGGTCCTTGACCGGGGCGCCGGAGAGACCGCCCGTCTCCTTCACGAGGGAGGGTGCGGAGGTGAGACCGAGTCCCTCGCGCGCGATGGTGGTGTTCGTGGCGATGATCCCGTCCAGGCCCAGCTCCACGGCGAGGTCGGCGACGGCGTCGACGTCCTCGTCGGCGAGGTCCGGCGCGATCTTCACCAGAAGCGGCACCCGGCGGGTGCGGACCGTGCGGTCGGCGGCCTCGCGGACGGCCGTCAGCAGAGGCCGCAGCGCCTCGGTGGCCTGGAGGTTGCGCAGGCCGGGCGTGTTGGGCGAGGAGACGTTCACGACGAGGTAGTCGGCGTACGGGGCGAGGCGCTCGGTGGACTTCACGTAGTCCCCGGCGGCCTCGTCCTCGGGCACGACCTTGGTCTTGCCGATGTTGACGCCCACGACCGTCTTGAAAACGGGGCTGCGGGAGGCCAGGCGGGCCGCGACGGCGAGCGAGCCCTCGTTGTTGAAGCCCATGCGGTTGATCAGGGCGCGGTCGGCGACCAGGCGGAACAGCCGCTTCTTGGGGTTGCCGGGCTGGGCCTCCCCCGTCACCGTGCCGATCTCGACGTGGTCGAAGCCGAGCATCGACATCCCGTCGATGGCGATCGCGTTCTTGTCGAAACCGGCGGCGAGTCCGAAGGGGCCGTGCATCCGCAGCCCGAACGCCTCCGTGCGCAGTTCCTCGTAGCGGGGCGCGAGGGCCGCCGCCAGGAAGGTGCGCAGCACGGGGACGCGGGCGGCGAGGCAGATCCAGCGGAAGGCCAGGTGGTGGGCCTCTTCGGGGTCCATCCGTGTGAAGACCAGACGGAAGAAAAGCTTGTACATGAGTCAGTGTCCTCTTGAAGCCTCGAGAGCCTCATGAAGAGGGGGACACCGTTTCCGGTGTCCCCCTCTTCGGCTGCTAGTCGCGGGCCGCGGTCAGGTGTTCGGCGTGTTCCTGGAGCGAGCGCACGCCCACGTCGCCGTGGTTGAGCGCGTCGATGCCCTGGACGGCTGCCGCGAGGGCCTGCACGGTCGTCAGGCACGGCACGGAGCGGGCCACGGCGGCCGTACGGATGTCGTAGCCGTCGAGGCGGCCGCCGGTGCCGTACGGGGTGTTGACGATGAGGTCGACCTCGCCGTCGTGGATGAGCTGGACGATCGTCTTCTCGCCGTTCGGGCCGGTGCCCTCGGACTGCTTGCGGACGACGGTGGCGTTGATGCCGTTGCGCTTGAGGACCTCGGCCGTGCCGGACGTGGCGAGCAGCTCGAAGCCGTGCGCGACCAGTTCGCGCGCCGGGAAGATCATCGAACGCTTGTCGCGGTTGGCGACCGAGATGAACGCGCGGCCCTTGGTGGGCAGCGGCCCGTACGCGCCGGCCTGCGACTTGGCGTACGCCGTGCCGAAGACGGAGTCGATGCCCATGACCTCGCCGGTGGAGCGCATCTCCGGGCCGAGGATGGTGTCGACGCCCCGGCCGTGGATGTCACGGAAGCGCGACCACGGCATGACGGCCTCCTTGACGGAGATCGGCGCGTCGAGCGGCAGCTCACCGCCGTCCCCGTTGGCCGGCAGCAGCCCCTCCGTCCGCAGCTCGGCGATGGTCGCGCCGAGCGAGATGCGGGCGGCGGCCTTGGCCAGCGGCACCGCGGTCGCCTTCGACGTGAAGGGGACGGTGCGGGAGGCGCGCGGGTTGGCTTCGAGGACGTAGAGGATGTCCCCGGCCATCGCGAACTGGATGTTGATCAGACCGCGCACCCCGACGCCCTTGGCGATGGCCTCGGTGGAGGCGCGCAGGCGCTTGATGTCGAAGCCGCCGAGAGTAATCGGGGGCAGGGCGCACGCCGAGTCGCCGGAGTGGATGCCGGCCTCCTCGATGTGCTCCATCACGCCGCCGAGGTACAGCTCGTGGCCGTCGTACAGGGCGTCGACGTCGATCTCGATGGCGTCGTCGAGGAAACGGTCGACGAGGACCGGCCGGGAGGGGCTGATCTCGGTCGACTCGGCGATGTACGACTCCAGGCGGGTCTCGTCGTAGACGATCTCCATGCCGCGTCCGCCGAGCACGTAGGACGGGCGGACGAGGACCGGGTAGCCGATCTCGTCGGCGATGGCCTTGGCGCCGGCGAAGGTGGTCGCGGTGCCGTGCTTGGGCGCGGGGAGGCCGGCCTCGGCGAGGACGCGTCCGAAGGCGCCGCGGTCCTCGGCGGCGTGGATGGCCTCCGGGGAGGTGCCGACCACGGGGACGCCGTTGTCCTTGAGCGCCTGCGACAGGCCGAGCGGGGTCTGGCCGCCGAGCTGGACGACGACGCCCGCGATCGGGCCGGCCAGCGACTCGGCGTGCACGATCTCCAGCACGTCCTCCAGCGTCAGCGGCTCGAAGTACAGGCGGTCGGAGGTGTCGTAGTCGGTGGAGACGGTCTCCGGGTTGCAGTTGACCATCACGGTCTCGTAGCCCGCGTCGCTCAGCGCGAAGGAGGCGTGGACGCAGGAGTAGTCGAACTCGATGCCCTGGCCGATGCGGTTCGGGCCGGAGCCGAGGATGATCACGGCCGGCTTCTCGCGCGGGGCGACCTCCGACTCCTCGTCGTAGGAGGAGTAGAAGTACGGCGTCCTCGCGGCGAACTCGGCGGCGCAGGTGTCGACCGTCTTGTAGACCGGGCGTACGCCCAGCGCGTGGCGGACCTCGCGTACGACGTCCTCGCGCAGGTCCCGGATCTCGCCGATCTGCTGGTCAGAAAAACCATGGCGCTTGGCCTCGGCGAGCAGCTCGGGGTCGAGCTTCTCGGCGGCGGCCAGCTCGTCGGCGATCTCCTTGATCAGGAAGAGCTGGTCGACGAACCACGGGTCGATCTTGGTGAACTCGAAGACCTCCTCGGGCGTGGCGCCCGCGCGGATGGCCTGCATGACGGTGTTGATGCGGCCGTCGGTGGGCCGGACGGCCTCTTCGAGGAGGGCGGCCTTGTCGCCGAGCTCGCCGACGAAGGTGAACTGGCTGCCCTTCTTCTCCAGCGACCTCAGCGCCTTCTGCAGCGCCTCGGTGAAGTTGCGGCCGATCGCCATGGCCTCGCCGACCGACTTCATGGTGGTGGTCAGGGAGGAGTCGGCGGACGGGAACTTCTCGAAGGCGAACCGGGGGGCCTTCACGACGACGTAGTCCAGCGTCGGCTCGAAGGAGGCCGGGGTCTGCTCGGTGATGTCGTTCGGGATCTCGTCGAGCGTGTAGCCGACAGCCAGCTTGGCGGCGATCTTGGCGATCGGGAAGCCGGTCGCCTTGGATGCGAGGGCCGAGGACCGCGACACGCGCGGGTTCATCTCGATGACGATGACCCGGCCGTCCTCGGGGTTCACCGCGAACTGGATGTTGCAGCCGCCGGTGTCGACGCCGACCTCGCGGATGATCGCGATGCCGACGTCACGCAGCACCTGGTACTCGCGGTCGGTGAGCGTCATCGCGGGCGCGACGGTGATCGAGTCGCCGGTGTGGACGCCCATGGGGTCGAAGTTCTCGATGGAGCAGACGACCACGACGTTGTCGTGCTTGTCGCGCATCAGCTCCAGCTCGTACTCCTTCCAGCCGAGGATGGACTCCTCCAGGAGCACCTCGGTGGTCGGCGAGAGGGTCAGGCCCTGGCCGGCGATGCGGCGCAGCTCCTCCTCGTCGTGCGCGAAGCCGGAGCCGGCGCCGCCCATGGTGAAGGAGGGGCGGACGACGACGGGGTAGCCGCCGAGCGTCTCGACGCCGCCGAGCACGTCGTCCATGGAGTGGCAGATGACCGAGCGGGCGGACTCGCCGTGCCCGATCTTGGCGCGGACGGCCTCGACGACGTCCTTGAAGAGGTCGCGGTCCTCGCCCTTGTTGATGGCCTCGACGTTGGCGCCGATCAGCTCGACGCCGTACTTCTCCAGCGTCCCGGCCTCGTGCAGCGAGATGGCCGTGTTGAGGGCCGTCTGACCGCCGAGGGTGGGCAGGAGGGTGTCCGGGCGCTCCTTGGCGATGATCTTCTCGACGAACTCCGGGGTGATCGGCTCGACGTAGGTGGCGTCGGCGATCTCCGGGTCGGTCATGATCGTCGCCGGGTTGGAGTTGACGAGGATGACGCGCAGGCCCTCGGCCTTGAGCACGCGGCACGCCTGGGTGCCGGAGTAGTCGAACTCGGCGGCCTGGCCGATGACGATCGGGCCGGAGCCGATGACCAGGACGGACTGGATATCGGTGCGCTTAGGCACGCTGGCCCTCCATCAGGGATACGAAGCGGTCGAACAGGTAGGCGGCGTCGTGCGGGCCCGCTGCCGCTTCGGGGTGGTACTGGACGCTGAACGCCGGCCGGTCGAGGAGCTGGAGCCCCTCCACCACGTTGTCGTTGAGGCAGACGTGGGAGACCTCGGCGCGGCCGTAGGGGGTGTCGGAGACCTCGTCGAGCGGGGCGTCGACGGCGAAGCCGTGATTGTGCGCGGTGACCTCGACCTTGCCGGTCGTACGGTCCTGCACCGGCTGGTTGATGCCGCGGTGGCCGTACTTCAGCTTGTAGGTGCCGAAGCCGAGCGCGCGGCCGAGGATCTGGTTGCCGAAGCAGATGCCGAAGAGCGGGGTGCCGCGCTCCAGGACGGCCTGCATGACGGAGACGGGGTGGTCAGCGGTGGAGGGGTCGCCGGGGCCGTTGGAGAAGAACACGCCGTCGGGGTTCACGGCGTACACGTCCTCGGCCGTGGCCGTGGCCGGGAGCACGTGTACCTCGATGCCGCGCTCGGCCATGCGGTGCGGGGTCATGCCCTTGATGCCGAGGTCGACGGCGGCGACGGTGAACTTCTTGGTGCCGATGGCGGGGACGACGTACGTCTCCTTGGTGGCGACCTCGGCGGAGAGGTTCGCGCCCTTCATCTCGGGGGCCTCGCGGACCTCGGTGAGCATGACGCCCTCGTCGGGCAGCGCGTTGCCGGAGAAGATGCCGACGCGCATGGCGCCGCGCTCACGGAGGTGGCGGGTGAGGGCGCGGGTGTCGATGCCGGAGATCCCGACGACGCCCTGGGCGCGCAGCTCGTCGTCCAGGGAGCGCCGGGAGCGCCAGTTGGAGGGCACGCGCGCGGGGTCGCGGACGACGTATCCGGAGACCCAGATCTTCTTCGACTCGGGGTCCTCGTCGTTGACGCCCGTGTTGCCGACGTGCGGGGCGGTCATGACGACGACCTGGCGGTGGTACGACGGGTCGGTGAGGGTCTCCTGATAGCCGGTCATCCCGGTGGAGAACACGGCCTCGCCGAAGGTCACCCCCACGGCCCCGTAGGCACGGCCGCGGAAGATCCGGCCGTCCTCCAGGACGAGTACGGCGGGAACCCTGGTGGCTCCCCGGGTGGAGGTCGTCATCGTGCGCCTTCCGTTTCCGTCTTGTTGATCATCTGGTTCAGGGTCTCGACCCACTCGTTGTGCTCGGCCGCGCGGTCGGAGCGGAACCCGGAGTCGAGCAGCTTGCCGCCGTGCTCCCAGGTGACGACCAGCAGGCCGCCCTCGGTGAGGACCTTGCCGGCGATGCCCTTGTCGAGCCGGGCCTCGTGCAGGGCGTCGACCGGGACGAAGAAGTCCGTCGCCCCCGGGCGTACGACGTCCAGGCCCGCGTCCGTCAGCGTCAGCTCGACCCGGCTGCGGGTGCCCAGGCCGTGCGCCACGATGCGGTCGAGCCACTGCCCGGCGGTGGTGGAGCCGTGGTACCGGCCGCTCATGCTCAGTCTGGCCTCGCCGGGCTCCTCCGGCGAGGTGGGCAGCTCCGGCAGGTCGCTCTGGAGCGTGCCGCGCCACTTCCAGCCCTCGCGCATCAGCCAGTAGACGAGGGCGACGAAGAGGGCGAGTCCGACGACCCAGCCGATGCGTGCGGCCCAGTCGGTGACCTCGGCCGATTCCTTCTCGGCGGCCAGCAGAATTACAGGTGTCACGTGAGCTTCCCGTCGACGAGCGTGGCCTTGCCCCGCAGCCACGTGTGCGTGACACGGCCCGGCAGCTCGCGGCCCTCGTAGGGGGTGTTGCGGCTGCGCGAGGCGAAACCCGCGGGGTCCACGGACCCACGGTATTCCGTGTCGACGAGCGTGAGGTTGGCGGGCTCACCTGCCGAGACGGGACGGCCGTGTCCCTTGGCCTGGCCGATCTTGGCCGGCTTGTACGACATGCGGTCCGCGACGCCCGCCCAGTCGAGCAGACCGGTGGTGACCATCGTCTCCTGGACCACCGACAGGGCGGTCTCCAGGCCGACCATGCCCATGGCGGCGGCGGCCCACTCGCAGTCCTTGTCCTCGTGCGGGTGCGGGGCGTGGTCGGTGGCGACGATGTCGATCGTGCCGTCGGCGAGGGCCTCGCGCAGGGCCAGCACGTCGCGCTCGGTGCGCAGCGGCGGGTTGACCTTGTAGACGGGGTTGTAGGAGCGCACCAGCTCGTCGGTGAGCAGGAGGTGGTGCGGGGTGACCTCTGCGGTGACGTCGATGCCGCGGGACTTGGCCCAGCGGACGATCTCGACGGACCCGGCGGTCGAGAGGTGGCAGATGTGGACGCGGGAGCCGACGTGCTCGGCGAGCAGGACGTCCCGGGCGATGATCGACTCCTCGGCCACCGCCGGCCAGCCGCCGAGGCCCAGCTCGGCGGAGACGATGCCCTCGTTCATCTGGGCGCCCTCGGTGAGGCGCGGCTCCTGCGCGTGCTGGGCGACGACGCCGCCGAAGGCCTTCACGTACTCCAGGGCCCGGCGCATGATCACCGCGTCGTCGACGCACTTGCCGTCGTCCGAGAAGACGGTCACCCCGGCGGCCGACTCGTGCATGGCGCCCAGCTCGGCGAGCTTCTTGCCCTCCAGGCCGACCGTGACGGCGCCGATGGGCTGCACGTCGCAGTAGGCGTGCTCCTGGCCGAGCCGGTAGACCTGCTCGACCACGCCGGCGGTGTCGGCGACGGGGAAGGTGTTGGCCATGGCGAAGACGGCCGTGTAGCCGCCGGAGGCCGCCGCCCGCGTGCCGGTGAGCACGGTCTCGGAGTCCTCGCGGCCGGGCTCGCGCAGATGGGTGTGCAGGTCCACGAGGCCCGGCAGCAGCACCTTGCCCTCGGCCTCGACGACCACCGCGCCCTCGTCCGACAGCCCGGTGCCCACCTCGGCGATGACCTCGCCGTCGATCAGCACGTCCTGCGGCTCGCCGCCCAGCACCTTCGCACCACGGATCAGGATCTTGCTCATGGTCTTACTTCTCCTCGGTGGTGCGGGTGTGGGTGACGGCCGGCTCGTTGCCGCCGAGCAGCAGGTAGAGCACGGCCATCCGGATGGAGACGCCGTTGGCGACCTGCTCGACGACGGTGCAGCGGTCGGAGTCGGCGACCTCGGCGGTGATCTCCATGCCCCGGACCATCGGGCCGGGGTGCATCACGATGGCGTGCTCGGGCATCCGCGCCATGCGCTCGCCGTCGAGGCCGTAGCGCCGCGAGTACTCGCGCTCGGTGGGGAAGAACGCGGCGTTCATCCGCTCCCGCTGCACCCGCAGCATCATCACCGCGTCGGACTTGGCGAGCGTGCTGTCGAGGTCGTAGCTGACCGCGCAGGGCCAGGTCTCGACGCCGACCGGGACCAGGGTGGGCGGGGCGACGAGGGTGACCTCGGCGCCGAGGGTGTGCAGCAGGTCCACGTTGGAGCGGGCGACGCGGCTGTGCAGGACGTCGCCGACGAGCGTGATCCGCTTGCCGGACAGGTCCTGGCCGAGTCCGGCGTCCCGGCCGACGAGGCGGCGGCGCATGGTGAAGGCGTCGAGCAGGGCCTGGGTGGGGTGCTGGTGGGTGCCGTCGCCGGCGTTGATCACGGCGGCGTCGATCCAGCCGGAGGTCGCCAGACGGTACGGCGCCCCCGAGGCGCCGTGCCGGATGACGACGGCGTCGACCCCCATGGCCTCCAGCGTCTGGGCGGTGTCCTTCAGGGACTCGCCCTTCGAGACGCTGGACCCCTTGGCGGTGAAGTTGATGACGTCCGCCGAGAGGCGCTTCTCGGCGGCCTCGAAGGAGATCCGGGTGCGGGTGGAGTCCTCGAAGAAGAGGTTCACGATCGTGCGACCGCGCAGGGTCGGCAGTTTCTTGATCGGCCGGTCGGCGACCCGGGCCATCTCCTCGGCGGTGTCGAGGATCAGGACGGCGTCGTCACGGGTGAGGTCGGCGGCCGAGATGAGATGACGCTGCATCTTTCAGGCTCCGTAAGGCAGTTCGGGAGATTACGGGCAGTCAGGGGCATCGCGAGGGGGCGTACGGCACGGGGCCGCACGCGCGCGCGTGCTACTGCTGGGCGGTCCGCTTAGCACCGAGCAGGACGGTGTCCCGACCGTCCTCCTCGGCGAGCTGGACCTTGACCGTCTCCCGCAGCGACGTGGGGAGGTTCTTGCCGACGTAGTCGGCGCGGATGGGCAGTTCGCGGTGGCCCCGGTCGACGAGGACCGCGAGCTGGACGGCGCGCGGGCGGCCGATGTCGTTCAGCGCGTCGAGCGCCGCGCGAATCGTGCGGCCGGAGAAGAGCACGTCGTCGACGAGGACGACCAGACGGCCGTCGATTCCGTCACCGGGGATCTCGGTGCGGGCCAGCGCACGCGGCGGATGCATGCGCAGGTCGTCGCGGTACATGGTGATGTCGAGCGAGCCGACCGGGATCTTGCGGCCGGTGATCTCCGCGAGCTTGGCGGCGAGCCGCTGGGCGAGGAAGACGCCCCGGGTCGGAATGCCGAGGAGCACCACGTCGTCGGCGCCCTTGGCGCGTTCGACGATCTCGTGGGCGATGCGGGTCAGTACGCGCGCGATGTCGGGGCCTTCGAGAACGGGCCGGGCATCGGACGACTGCTCATTCTGGGGCAGGTCCTGCGGGTCTTGCGTGTCCATACGAAACGGACCTCCTTCTCCGCCTCACGGGACGGACCTTAAAGGACGTCGGATTTGCGCCGTCAACGTTAGCAGGCCCCCGCAACGCCCCTGATCACCCCCCTGGCCCAACGGAACGCGGTTACCACGGAAGAGTCGGTCCGGACCATTCGGCTTGACGGGGCAGAGTCACGCTGCGTAACCTCACAGTGAGTCACCAGCCTTCGTCCGGGGAGCTATATGTCCAGCGAATACGCCAAACAGCTCGGGGCCAAGCTCCGGGCCATCCGCACCCAGCAGGGCCTATCCCTCCACGGTGTCGAGGAGAAGTCCCAGGGACGCTGGAAGGCGGTCGTGGTCGGTTCGTACGAGCGCGGCGACCGCGCCGTCACCGTGCAGCGCCTCGCGGAGCTGGCGGACTTCTACGGGGTCCCTGTGCAGGAGCTGCTTCCTGGTACGACCCCTGGTGGCGCCGCCGAGCCGCCGCCGAAGCTGGTCCTCGATCTGGAGCGCCTGGCCCACGTACCCGCCGAGAAGGCGGGCCCGCTGCAGCGTTACGCGGCGACGATCCAGTCCCAGCGCGGTGACTACAACGGCAAGGTGCTCTCGATCCGCCAGGACGACCTGCGCACACTCGCCGTCATCTACGACCAGTCCCCCTCGGTCCTCACCGAGCAGCTGATCAGCTGGGGCGTCCTCGACGCGGACGCGCGCCGCGCGGTCTCCCACGAGGACAACTGACACCTCGGGCAACACCAGCAGAAACGTGCCGCCGGGGTGACCCGAACCAATCGGTTCGGGTCACCCCGGCGGTTTTCTGTTTCTCGTACGGCGCGTGAACGCCGCGGAACGGGCCCGCGCCCCGACAGGGGCGCGGGGAACTGCGCGACCAGCCACGGACCACCCGCAGCCGACTCCGCACAGCACCCCGACGGCGCTCCCCCGCTCTCCCTGCCTACTCGGCTTCCCGGCGGAGCGAAGGCTTGAGGTCCTTCAACCGACCGAGCAGCCCGTTCACGAACGACGGCGAGTCGTCCGTGGAGAACTCCTTCGCCAGCTGCACCATCTCGTCCAGCACCACCGCGTCCGGCGTGGCGTCGACCCAGATCAGCTCGTACGCGCCGAGCCGCAGGATGTTGCGGTCCACGACCGGCATCCGGTCGAGCGTCCACCCCACCGAGTACTGCGCGATCAACTCGTCGATCCGCTTGGCACGCTCGGCGTACCCCTCGACCAGCTCCATGGTGTATTCGCTGACCGGCGGCTGACGGGTGTCGCTGTGGGCGTGCCGGATCCAGTCCGCGAGGACGGTCAGGACGTCGACCCCGCGCTGGTCGCCCTCGAAGAGGATCTGGAAGGCACGCTTGCGGGCCGTGTTACGGGCAGCCACGGTTAGCTGTTCACCCGGCCGAGGTAGTCGCTGGTGCGGGTGTCGACCTTGATCTTCTCGCCGGTCGTGATGAAGAGCGGCACCTGGATCTGGTGGCCGGTCTCCAGGGTGGCGGGCTTGGTGCCACCGGTGGAGCGGTCGCCCTGGACGCCCGGCTCGGTCTCCTGGATGACGAGCTCGACGGCGGCCGGCAGCTCCACGAAGAGCACCTCGCCCTCGTGCTGTGCGACGGTGGCGGTGAAGCCCTCGATCAGGAAGTTGGCGGCGTCGCCGACGGCCTTGCGGTCGACCATGAGCTGGTCGTAGGTCTCCATGTCCATGAAGACGAAGTACTCGCCGTCCATGTAGGAGAACTGCATGTCGCGCTTGTCGACAGTGGCCGTCTCGACCTTGACGCCGGCGTTGAACGTCTTGTCGACGACCTTGCCGGAGAGCACGTTCTTGAGCTTGGTGCGCACGAAGGCCGGGCCCTTGCCGGGCTTGACGTGCTGGAACTCGACGACGGACCAGAGCTGGCCGCCTTCGAGCTTGAGCACCAGGCCGTTCTTGAGGTCGTTCGTGGAAGCCACGGTTGCGGAATCTCCTGGACTGACGTGGACGACCCCGGGCCACGCGCCCAGCCGATGAGCTAGAGCGCGAGCAGCTCCTTGGTCGTGATGGTGAGTAGCTCGGGTCCGCCGTCCGCCTCGGGGCGTACGACGAGCGTGTCATCGATCCGGACGCCGCCCCTGCCCGGGAGGTGGACCCCCGGTTCGACGGTGACCGGCACGCAAGCGTCCAGTTTACCCATGGCCGCGGGGGCCAATTGCGGGTCCTCGTCGATTTCGAGCCCGACCCCGTGCCCCATCAGCACCGGGAGGCCCTCACCGTGCCCCGCGGAGTCCAGGACCTGGCGGGCGGCCCGGTCCACGGCGCGGTAGGCGGCACCGGGTACGAGTGACTCCCGTCCGGCCCGCTGGGCTGCGAAGACCAGGTCGTACAGCTCGATCTGCCAGTCCGCGGGCGAGGTGCCGATCACGAAGGTACGGCCGATCTCACAGCGGTAGCCGCGATAGGTCGCGCCGAGACAGACGGAGAGGAAGTCGCCCTCCTCGACCCGGCGGTCGGTGGGGACGTGACCGGGGCGGCCGGAGTTCGGGCCGGTGCCGACGGAGGTCGCGAAGGCGGGGCCGTCCGCACCGTGGTCGACGAGTCGGCGCTCCAGTTCGAGGGCGAGATGACGCTCGGTGCGGCCGACGAGGATCGATTCGAGGAGTTCGCCCAGGGCCTGGTCGGCGATCTCCGCGCCGATCCGCAGACAGGAGATCTCCTCCTCGTCCTTGATCACCCTCAGCTGCTCGACCGCCCCACCGAGGTCGGCCAGCCGCAGCCGGGGGGCTACCGAGCGGATCGCCCGGTGGCGGCCCACGGTGAGGTGGTGCTCCTCCACGGCCAGCGACTCGACGCCGAGCGCTGTGGCCAGGTCGGCGGCGGCGACCGCCGGGTCGCCGCCGGGGCTCGGCAGCACATGGACGCGTACGGCGTCGTCGGGGCGGCCCTCGCCGATCTCACCGCTCGGCGGGGCACCGCAGACGAGAAAGTCCTCGCCCCGGCCCAGCAGCAGGACGGCTCCCTTGGGCGCCGCGCCCGCGAGGTAGCGGACGTTGGCCGGACGGGTCACCAGTGCGGTGGTGCTCCCGTTGGAGTGGCAGCGTTCTCTCAGCCGGGCACGGCGGGCCGTGTGGACCTCAGACATGAGCCGAGCGTATGAGCTCCGCTGGACAGCCGCCGGTCGAGCGGGGCCGAGTGGGGGCACTGCGCGGGGTGAGGG
>NZ_JARGEE010000184.1:0-17774 GCF_033794485.1 Streptomyces sp. MB09-02B | reverse complement strand
GCGGTGGGCTGGGCGTGCCGGGGCGGGCGGGGCTTCTTCAGTGTGCCTCGCGGGTGCTTTCGGCCAGTTCGCCCCAGAGGTACGCGCTGGTCTCGACGCCCTTGAGGAGGAGATCTAGTTCGACCTTCTCGTTGGGGGCGTGCCAGCCGTCGGAGGGGACGGAGATACCCAGGAAGAGCACGGGGGCGCCGAGGACCTCCTGGAGGTCGGCGGCGGGGCCGGAGCCGCCCTCGCGCGTGTGGCGGACCGGCTGCTGGAAGGCGCGCGCCATGGCCCGTACGACCGACCGCAGGGCCGGGTGGTCCAGGGGCGTCAGGCAGGGGCGGGTGGAGCCGCTGAACGTGATCTCGTGGCGGATCCCGGCGGGGATCCGCTCGGCGGCCCAAGCGGTGACGGCCTTCTCGATGTGGTCCGGGTCCTGGCCGGCGACCAGGCGGAAGGACAGCTTCACCATGGCGGAGGACGGGATGATCGTCTTGCTTCCGGCGCCCTGATAGCCGCCGCCGATGCCGTTGACCTCGGCGGTCGGGCGGGCCCAGATGCGTTCCAGGGTGGTGTGACCGGCTTCGCCGTGCGCCGCGGTCGACTTGGCCGTGCGCAGCCATCGCTCCTCGTCGAAGGGCAGTTCGGCGAAGAGTTCGCGCTCGCGGTCGGTGAGTTCGACGACGCCGTCGTAGAAGCCGGAGATCGCCACGCGCGCGTGCTCGTCGTGCAGGGCGGCGACGAGACGGGCGATCTCGGTGGCCGGGTTCGGTACGGCGCCACCGAAGGAGCCGGAGTGGATGTCCTGGTCGGGGCCGTACAGCCGGATCTCGCACTCGGCGAGGCCGCGCATGCCGGTGCAGACGGTGGGGGTGTCCTCGGCCCACATGCCGGTGTCGGAGACGACCACCGCGTCGGCGGCGAGCCGTTCGGCCCGTGCCTCGACGAGGGCGCGGAAGTGCGGGGAGCCGGATTCCTCCTCGCCCTCGATCAGCATCTTCAGGTGGACGGCGGGGGCGGTGCGGCCTGTGGCGGCGAGGTGGGCGCGGACACCGAGTGTGTGGAAGAACACCTGTCCCTTGTCGTCCGCCGCCCCGCGCGCGTGGAGGCGGTTCCCGCGGATCACCGGGTCGAACGGCTCGGTGTCCCAGCCGTCCTCGCGCGCCGCGGGCTGCACGTCGTGGTGGCCGTAGATCAGGACCGTGGGTGCGTCGGCGTCCGTGGAGGGCCATTCCGCGAAGACGGCGGGCGCTCCCGGCGTCTCCCAGACCTCGACGGCGGGGAAGCCGGTCTCCCGGAGCTTGGCGGCCAGCCAGTCGGCGCTGCGGCGTACGTCCGTCGCATGCTCGGGCTGGGCCGAGACCGACGGGATGCGCAGCCATTCCACGAGGTCGTCGAGGAAGGCGGCACGGTGGTTCTCGATGTACGTACGGACGACGCTGACGTCGCTGTCAACGGACTGGCTCATGCTCCCGAGCCTATCGGCCCGCACCGGCATGCTCGTGCGGCGGTTCGTCCGTGGACGTATCCCGTCCGTCCGCCGTCGACTCCCGCCCCTCCAGGGCCGAACCCGGTCCCTCTTCCGCGCCGGGTTCCCCCAGGAGCAGTCGCTCCAGTGCGTCCCGGTCGGGGAGGTTCCCCGGCCGTACGACCGCCCCTGTGCGGACGTACAGGAAGGCCGCGTCGACGGACTCCAGGGGCACGCCCTGCTGCTCGGCCCAGGCGAGCCGGTAGACGGCGAGCTGCAGCGGGTCGGCGGCGCGGGTGCGGCTGGTCTTCCAGTCGACGATCTCGTACGTCGCCGTGCCGTCGCCGTCGCCCTCGCCGTCGTCGTCGTCGGCCCGGTAGACGGCGTCGATGCGACCGCGCACGACACGGCCGGCGATGTCGATCTGGAAGGGGGCCTCGACCCGGTGCGGGGTGCGGTGCGCGTACGGCGTGCGGTCGAATGCCTCCTTGAGGGCCTCCAGGTCCAGTTCGTCGGCGATCTCGGCCTCGCTGCCGGGCAGTTCCTCGGGCTCCAGCATGGGCAGCCGCAGCTCTTCGAAACGGGTTTCGAGCCAGGCGTGGAAGCGGGTGCCCCGACGGGCCGCGGGCTGCGGAGGGTGCGGCATGGGGCGGGCGAGCTCCTGCGCGAAGCCGTCCGGATCTGCGGCCAGACGCATCAGCTGCGAGGTGGTCAGCGACGTCGGCAGGGGGACGTCGGTGACCTTCGCGCGGGCCCGCATGAGCTCCCCGGTGAGGGCGTCCAGGTCGCGGTCCCACGAGGCGACGGTCCGGGCCTCCTCCGGGGTGAGCCCGGATGCCGCGGGATGTCTGCGGGCGTGCGGCACGGAAGGCGGGCGCTCGTGCGGCGCGGGATCTTCCACGCGCGCGTGGGGGGCCTGTGCGACGCCCACGCGCGCGTGGGACCCCTGTGCGGGACGGTCCGACGACCAGGAGTCCCAGTCGTCGGTGTCCTCGTCGAGGGAGGGATCGTCAGGGACGGGTTCGTCGGTGGCATCCGGATGCGTGTCCTCGTGGGAGGCGGCTGCGTCCAGGTGGGCCAGTACGGTCCGGGCCGCCGCCCGGCGGCGCATCAGCGCCGTGTCGTCGAGCGGGAGCGGCCAGGCGTGGTCGGTCGTCGTCCCGTGGAGGGCGGGATTCTCGGCGTCCTCCTCCGGCTCCTCGGCCCAGGCCTCGATCTCGCCGTGCCCGGCGACGCAGTGGTCGTACAGGGCCTTGAGGAAGTCGGACGGCCCGCGCGGGCGTTTCTGGGACGGTCCCCACCAGTGGCCGGAGCCGAGGAGGAGGGAGCGGGGGCGGGTGAACGTGACGTAGCCGAGGCGGAGTTCCTCGGTGTGCTGGTGGTTCTTCATGGCCTCCTGGAAGGCCTTCAGACCGCGCGAGTCCCAGGCCTCGACATCGGGGAGCGTGTCGGCGTCGCCGCGCAGCTCGTGCGGCAGGACCTTGCCCTGGGCGGTCCACTTCTCCCGGCCCTGGGTGCTGGGGAAGGTACCGGTGACCAGGCCCGGGACGGCGACGACGTCCCACTCCAGGCCCTTGGACTTGTGGGCGGTGAGGACCTTGACAGTGTTCTCCCCGCCCGGCAGGGCGTTGTCGAGGCCCTTCTCGTACTGGGCGGCCGTACGCAGGAAGCCGAGGAAGGCCAGCAGAGTGGCCTCTCCGGCGCTGTTCGCGGCGAAGGAGGCGGCGACGTCCAGGAAGTTGGACAGGGTCTCGCGGCGGCGGGCGGCGAGCGCGTGGGGGGACGCGGAGAGTTCCACCTCCAGGCCGGTGACGGCGAGCACCCGGTGCAGGACGTCCATCAGCGGGTCGGCGAGCGAGCGGCGCAGGTCGCGCAGTTCGGCGGCGAGCCGGGCGAACCGGACACGCGCGTCCGGCGAGAACGGCAGGCCGTCGTCCTCCCCCTGGGCTTCCAGGGGGAGTTCCAGGAACGTGTCCAGGGCGTCCGCCAGCGAGATCACCTCGGACGGGTCGACGCCCTCGACGGCCGCGGCGAGCCTGCGGTCCGGGTCGGCGGCGCCGTCCACGCGCGCGTGGGACACGAGCAGCCTGGCCCGGCGCCCCAGGAGGGCGAGGTCGCGGGGTCCGATCCGCCAGCGCGGGCCGGTGAGGAGGCGGACGAGGGAGGCGTTGGCGCCGGGGTCCTGGAGGACCTCGCAGACGGAGACGAGGTCGGCCACCTCGGGGAGGTGAAGCAGTCCGGAGAGGCCGACGACCTCGACCGGGACGTCCCGGGCGACGAGCGCTCCCTGGATCTCGGCGAAGTCGGTGGCGGTGCGGCACAGGACCGCGATCTCGCCGGGTTCCTTGCCGGTGCGCACCAGGTGGGCGATCGAGTCGGCGAGCCAGTCCAGTTCCTCGGCGTGCGTGTTCAGCAGGGCGCAGCGGACCACCCCGTCGCGTTCGGCGCCGGGGGCGGGCCGGAGGGCCTCCACGCCCGCGTGCATGGCCCGCAGGGGCTCCGCGAGGCCGTTGGCGAGGTCGAGGAGACGGCCGCCGCTGCGGCGGTTCTCACTGAGCGCCTGGCGGGTCGCGGGACGGCCGTCGGGGTGGGCGAAGTGTTCGGGGAAGTCGTCGAGGTTGGCGACGGAGGCGCCGCGCCAGCCGTAGATGGCCTGACAGGGGTCGCCCACAGCGGTCACGGGATGGCCGGTGCCGCCGCCGAACAGGCCGGCCAGCAGGACGCGTTGCGCGACCGAGGTGTCCTGGTACTCGTCGAGCAGGACCACGCGGAACTCGTCCCGCAGGAGGCGCCCCACCTCGGGGAGTCGGGCTAGGCCGGCGGACAGGGCGATCTGGTCGCCGAAGTCGAGGAGGTCCCGTTCACGTTTGGCCGCACGGTAGCGGCCGACCAGTTCGGTGAGTTCGCGTCGGGCGGCGGCGGCCTCGGGGACCTTGCGCAGATCCGCGTTGGTGAGTTTGGCGCCCTCCAGTTCGCGCAGCAGTTCGGCGTCGTACGCGCGCAGGTCCTCGGGGCGTACGAGGTGCTCGGCGAGTTCGGAATCGAGGGTCAGGAGGTCGCTGACCAGGTCGGGGAAGGAGCGGGTCAGTGCCGGATACGGGCCCGGGGACTCCCTCAGGACGCGTGCGGCGAGCTGGTAGCGGGTGGCGTCGGCGAGGAGCCGGGAGGTGGGCTCCAGGCCGATGCGCAGGCCGTGGTCGGTCAGCAGGCGGCCCGCGAATGCGTGGTACGTGGAGATGACCGGTTCGCCCGGCGGGTTGTCCGGGTCGATCACGTCAGGGTCGGTGATGCCTGCTTTGACCAGTGCCTTGCGTACCCGCTCGGCGAGTTCGCCCGCCGCCTTGTTCGTGAAGGTCAGGCCGAGCACCTGCTCGGGGGCGACCTGTCCGGTGCCGACCAGCCACACCACGCGCGCGGCCATCACGGTGGTCTTGCCCGAGCCTGCTCCGGCCACGATCACCTGCGGAGCGGGCGGCGCGACGATGCAGGCCGTCTGCTCCGGGGTGAACGGGATGCCGAGGAGCTCCTTGAGCTGCTCGGGATGGCTGATACGGGCGGACATTCCAGAGAGGCTAACGCCGGCCACTGACAGCGGCTGCGGGGCCGCCGGGCGGGCGCTGTCACTCGACCACGTGACGGCCCTCGGGGCGGGCGCTGCACGACGCCCGGAAAGCGCAGTGTGCGCAGTGTTGTCCGGCGGTGGGGGAGAAACGTTCGTCCAGGACCTTGCCCGCGGCGGTGGCCAGGAGGTCCCCCACCCACTCCCCTTCCGCGCCGTCTAGGGGGCCCTGCGCCTGCACCTTGGGGACGGTCTCGCCACCGCTCTTCTTGGCGGCCCCCTGGCGCAGCTGGACGAGTTCGGCGCCTCCCGGTTCCGGACGTACGCCGCCGAAGGGCTCGTCGACAGCGCCCTCGCGGACCGCGAGCTGGTACACGGCGAGCTGGGGGTGGCGGGCCACGTCGGCGGAACTCACGGTCTGCTTGCCCGTCTTGAAATCGACGACGTAGGCACGGCCCTCGGTGTCGGTCTCGACTCGGTCCATGGAGCCGCGGATACGCACCTCGTAGTCGCCCGCTTCGAGGGTGACGTCGAAGTCGTGCTCGCTGGCCACCGGGGCCCGTCCCGCGCGGTCCATGACATGCCACTCGAGGAAGCGTTCGAGCGCCACGCGCGCGTGCTGCTTCTCCTGCTCCGACTTCCAGGGCGCGTCGAAGGCGAGCGCGTTCCACACGGAGTCGAGGCGCTCCATGAGGACGTCGAGGTCGGCCGGGGTGCGTCCGGAGGCGACCTCGTCGGCAAGCACGTGGATGACGTTGCCGAAGCCCTGAGCGGCGGTGGCGGGCGCGTCGGCCTTCACCTCGCGGCCCAGGAACCACTGCAGGGCGCAGGTGTTGGCGAGCTGGTCGAGGGCGCTGCCGGACAGCACGACGGGCTGGTCACGGTTCCTGAGCGGCACCTTGCTCTCGGTCGGCTCGAACATGCCCCACCAGCGGTAGGGGTGCGCCGACGGCACGAGCGGACGGTCGTCCTCGTCGCTCAGCGCGGCCAGCCGGGCCAGCCGCAGGGCGGCCGCCTCGCGGAGGGTCTCGGACACACGCGGGTCCACCGTGGTGGCGCGCAGCTCGGCGACGAGAGCGGCCACGGACAGCGGGCGGCGGGGACGGCCGGTGACGTCCTTGGGCTCGACCCCCAGCTCGGTGAGGAAGCGGGAGGGCTGGTCGCCGTCGTCGGCGGGGGCCTTCACCGCGGTGACGACGAGGCGTTCACGCGCGCGCGTGGCGGCAACGTAGAACAGCCGGCGTTCCTCGGCGAGGAGCGCGCCCGGCGTGAGCGGTTCGGCGAGACCGTCCCGGCCGATGCGGTCGGCCTCCAGGAGGGAACCGCGACGTCGGAGGTCCGGCCACAGGCCCTCCTGGACACCCGCGACGACGACCAGGCGCCACTGGAGGCCCTTGGCGCGGTGCGCGGTCATCAGGCGTACGGCGTCGGGGCGGACGGCCCGCCCGGTCAGTGTGTCGGCGGCGATGTCCTCGGCCTCGATCTCCGCCAGGAAGTTGAGGGCACCCAGGCCGCCGGTGCGCTCCTCCGCGCGCGCCGCCGTGGCGAACAGCGCGCACACGGCGTCGAGGTCACGGTCCGCGTTGCGTCCGGCCGCGCCACCGCGCCGGGAGGCCCGCTCCAGGCGCCTGGGCCACGGTGTGCCGTCCCACAGCTCCCAGAGGGCCTCCTCGGCCGTACCGCCACCCGCGAGGCCTTCACGGGCCTTGCGCAGCAGCGCGCCCAGGCGTTGCGCGCCCCGCGCGTACACCGGATCGTGCGCCACCAACCGCTCCGGCTCTGCCAGCGCGCGTGCCAGCAGTTCGTCCGAGGGCGGCGGTACGGGGTTGCCGCCGGCTCGCTCCTCCTCGCGCAGCGCGCGGCCCAGGCGGCGCAGATCGGCGGTGTCCATGCCCGCCAAGGGGGAGGCGAGAAGGTCGAGCGCGGTTTCGGTGTCGAGCCAGCAGGGCTGCGTGTCGGAGCGGTGGGCCCGCCCGGGCGGATCCACCGGCTCGGACGGATCCACGAGCTCGGACACGTCGGGTGTCTCGTCCGGTGTCTCGTCGGGTTCCTCTGCCGACGCCGTCACGGCCGGCTCCCCCAGCTCCGCCCGCGCCACCGCCCGCAGAGCCGTCAACAGGGGCTGTACGGCCGGTTCGTGGCGCAGGGGCAGGTCGTCGCCGTCGATCTCCAGGGGAACGCCCGCAGCGGAGAGGGTGCGCCGGATCGAGGGGATGGTGCGAGCACCGGCGCGCACCAGGACGGCCATCTCGCTCCAGGGGACGCCGTCCTCCAGGTGGGCCCGGCGAAGGACGTCCGCGATGTTGTCCAGTTCGGTGCCCGGTGTCGGGTACGTGTAGGCCTCGACGCGCCCTCCGTCCCGTACGGGCCTCAGCTCGCGGTGGGCGCGTACCTTCTCGGCGGGGAGTCGGGTGAGCGGCATGCGCTGGGTGAGCAGGCGGGTGGCGGCGAGCAGGTGCCCTCCCGACCGACGGGAGTTCCGGAGGACCGCGACCGGGGCCGGGCGGCCGTCCGCGCGCGGGAAGGCCTGTGGGAACTCCAGGATGCCGTTCACGTCGGCGCCCCGGAAGGTGTAGATCGACTGGTCGGGATCACCGAACGCGACCAGGGTGCGGCCACCGCCGGCGAGGGACCTCAGCAGCCGTACCTGTGCGGGGTCGGTGTCCTGGTACTCGTCGACGTAGACCGCGTCGTACTGCGCGGCCAGCCGCCGGGCGACGTCGGGGCGGCCGGCCAGGAGCACCGCGCGGTGGACGAGTTCCGCGTAGTCGAGCACTCCCTGGAGGTCGAGGACGTCGAGGTACTCGGCGAGGAAGGCGGAGGCCGCGAGCCAGTCCGGGCGGCCGATGCGCGCCGCGAACGCGCGCAGGTCGTCGGGGGCCAGGCCCAGTTCGCGGCTGCGGGCGAGGACCGCGCGGACTTCGTCGGCGAAGCCGCGTGTGGTCAGGCAGGCGCGCAGTTCGTCCGGCCAGCGCACGTGCGCGAGACCCAGGCGCTCGAGGTCGGGCTGGCCCGCGAGCAGTTCACGGACCGCCACGTCCTGCTCCGGCCCGGACAGCAACCGCAGGGGCTCGACGAACAGGTCGTTGTCCTGATGGGCGCGGACCAAGGCGTAGCAGAAGGAGTGGAAGGTGGTGGCCTGGGGGGCACGTGCGGCACCCAGGCGCAGCGCCATGCGGTCGCGCAGTTCCACGGCCGCCTTCCGGCTGAAGGTCAGGACCAGCACGCGCGCCGGGTCGCCCCCGCGGGCGACGCGGGCCTCCACCGACTCGACGAGCGTGGTCGTCTTGCCGGTCCCCGGACCTGCGAGAACGAGCAGGGGCCCCCTCTCGTGGTCAACCACGCCGCGCTGCTCGGCGTCCAGACGAGGGGGGTCCGTCCGGGCCGGTGGGGTACGCACCAGTCGATAAGCGCCACGGTTCCCCTGTCGCACCTGGGTGTGCGACAGGCGCCTGGTGGAGAAAGAGGAGCTCACGTGGTTCGCCGGTCCTGGTGGGTGTGCGAGGTGTCACTGTCGGCGCGGTGCGCCGGTGTCGAGGGGGCGTGGTCGGGAAACGGGTGTGCGGCGTGTCACTCGTCCAGGGAGGTGGACGCGGGGTGAGGGGGACACGCGCAGCCGACGCTACGCCGACGGGTGGCACGGAAGCAGGGCTTCCCCTCATTGCCTCCGGACTCGCGCGGCACGTGCGTCCCTCGCCCCACGAACGTACGGCATGGCACCGACGTGCCCCACGTCCCCCGTACGGGCCAGGCGTCGCACCGAGGTCCGTCGGATACCGGAAGCTGTCAGGTGTGACCCTCCGTGCCTCCACCGCCGTCCCAGCGTGCCCGCCGCATGTCGACGCGCGGGACATGGCCCTCGGCGGCCCGGCTCGCCGCGCGCAGGGGGGTCGCCTCCGCACGGTAGTGGTCCAGGGCTCTCAGTTCGTGGCCGGGCAGCAGGACACCGTCGGCGCGGACGACCCGCCACCACGGAACCGCGCCCCCGTAGAGGGCCATGACACGGCCCACCTGACGCGGGCCGCCCTCCCCCAGCCATTCAGCGACGTCCCCGTATGTCATGACCCGTCCCGGCGGGATCAGGTCGGCGACCTCGAGGACCCGCTCCGCGTACTCCGGCAGGACGTCCACCGGAAGGCTCTCCTCGCTCATCCGCCCCATCCTGCCCCACCCCACCGACAATGGGACGTGGTGGCCGACGCGTGCGTCCCTCGCTCCGGGGGCGGTCTTCGGGCAGACTGTGCGCCCCCGCATTGCACCCTGATGCCCCTGTGTGCCCACCCGGCATGCCACCATCGTGCGGGCGGTGACTGGTGATACGAGACCAAGAAGAGACGATGAAGCAGCAGAGCGTGCACCCCGATGACGCGGCGGGCACCTCTGACGCCTCGTCGCGCCCGAACGCCGCCGAGGGGGGCGGCAACGAGGGCACGGAGGACGTCTCGGAGAAGGATTCCGGCACCGCCCCTCCCTCCACCGGGAAGTCCCCCACGACGCACGGGGACGAGGCCGAGAAGCAACGGGACGGGCAGGACGAGGACGACCTCGACGAGGCGCACGCCGAGGAGGTCGAGGGCGACGAACCGCTGCTCCCCGCGCGCGTGCACCGTCCCTCCGACCTCATGCGGCTGTCGGTCGGCATCCTCGGGGTCATCGTCCTGCTGGCGATCGCCGCGTTCGCCCACGGCACCACCTCCGGACTCGAACAGGACATCAACAAGGGCACGGGGCAGGCACCCGATCTTCTGATCAAGCTCGCCGGCCTGGGATCGAGCATCGCGATCCTGCTCGTACCGGTCGCGTTCGCGATCGAACGGCTGATCAAGCGGGACGGCCTGCGCATCGCCGACGGCGTGCTCGCGGCGGTCCTGGCGCACGGAGTGACGCTGGCGACCGACCTGTGGGTCGCCAGGGCGGCCCCGGACTCGATCCAGGAGGCGCTCACGCAGCCCTCCCCCGGCGACATCCACGCCCTCACGGACCCCGTGCACGGCTACCTCGCGCCGGTCATCGCCTACATGACCGCCGTCGGTATGTCACGCAGACCGCGCTGGCGGGCCGTGCTGTGGATCGTGCTGCTGCTGGACGCCTTCTCGATGCTGGTCACGGGCTACACGACACCGTTCTCGATCATTCTCACGGTGCTCATCGGTTGGACCGTCGCCTACGGAACGCTGTACGCGGTCGGCTCCCCGAACGTCCGCCCGACCGGCCGGACACTGATGGCCGGCCTCAGGCGGGTCGGCTTCAAGCCGGTGAGCGCGGCCCGTGAGGAGATCCCGGAGACGGCGGAGGGCGGGGACCGGGGGCGCCGGTACTTCGTGACGCTGGAGGACGGCCCACCCCTGGACGTCACCGTCGTGGACCGGGAGCAGCAGGCCCAGGGCTTCTTCTACCGCGTCTGGCGGCGTCTGACGCTGCGCGGCATCACCACCCGCCGCAGCCTCCAGTCGCTGCGCCAGGCGCTGGAGCAGGAGGCCCTCCTCGCGTACGCGGCCATCGCGGCGGGCGCCAACGCGCCGAAGCTGATCGCCACCTCCGAGCTCGGACCGGACGCCGTGATGCTCGTCTACGAGCACATCGGCGGCCGCACCCTGGACTCCCTGGCGGACGACGAGGTCACCGACGAGCTGATGTCGGACACCTGGCACCAGGTGAAAGCACTGCAGTCGCGGCGTATCGCGCACCGCAGGCTCGTGGGTGACGCGGTTCTGGTGGATCGTTCCGGCACGGTGATCCTCACGGATCTGCGCGTCGGTGAGATCGCGGCGGGCGATCTGGTGCTCCGCATGGACGTCTCCCAGCTGCTGACGACGCTGGGCCTCCGGGTGGGCGCGGAACGCGCGGTGGCCTCCGCGGTCAGCGTGCTCGGCCCCGACGCGGTGGCCGACTGTCTGCCGATGCTCCAGCCCATCGCCCTTTCCCGCTCCACGCGCGCGACGCTGCGCAGACTCGCCCGGGAGCGCGCCGAACGGGAGCGCGAGGCGGTCCTGGAGGCGTCCCATCTGGCCAAGCAGGCCCGTGCGGAGGAGCACAGCAGGGCCGCCGAGCCGGGCAAGGCCGACAAGAAGGCCGTACGGGCCGAGCAGCGGGCCGAGAAGCGGGCGATCGACGAGGCCCTGGAAGGAGCCCGCGAGGAGGACCTGCTCACCCAGATCCGCCACCAGGTGCTGCTGATCAGGCCCCAGGCACCGGTCGAACCGGCCCGTCTGGAGCGGGTCAAGCCGCGCACGCTGATCAGTCTCATCGCCGGTGCGATCGGCGCGTACTTCCTGCTGACCCAGCTCACCCACATCGAGTTCGGGCCGCTCATCGAGAACGCCGAGTGGGGATGGGTCGCCGCGGCGGTGTTCTTCTCCGCGCTGAGTTATGTCGCGGCGGCGATGAGCCTGCTGGGCTTCGTGCCGGAGCGGGTGCCGTTCCTGCGGACGATCGGGGCGCAGGTCGCCGGATCGTTCGTGAAGATCGTGGCGCCTGCCGCGGTGGGGGGTGTGGCACTCAACACCCGCTTCCTGCAGCGTGCGGGAGTGCGGCCGGGGCTCGCGGTCGCGAGTGTCGGCGCGTCGCAGCTCTTCGGGCTCGGCTGTCACATCCTGATGCTGTTGGCCTTCGGCTATCTGACGGGTACCGAGAAGACGCCGTCCCTGTCGCCGTCCCGCACCGTCATCGCCGGCCTGTTGACGGTCGCGGTGCTCGTACTGGTGGTGACGTCCATCCCGTTCCTGCGCAAGTTCGTCGTCACGCGCGTGCGGTCACTCTTCGCCGGTGTCGTGCCGCGCATGCTCGACGTGCTCCAGCGGCCGCAGAAGCTGGTCACCGGCATCGGCGGCATGCTGCTCCTCACGGGCTGCTTCGTGATGTGCCTGGACGCCTCGATCCGCGCGTTCGGCAACGAGGACGTGTCGATCAGCATCGCCAGCGTCGCGGTCGTCTTCCTCGCGGGCAACGCGCTCGGTTCGGCGGCCCCGACCCCGGGCGGTGTGGGTGCTGTCGAGGCCACCCTGACGGTCGGTCTGATCGCCGTCGGCCTGCCCAAGGAGGTCGCCGCGCCCGCCGTGCTGCTCTTCCGCCTGCTGACCCTGTGGCTGCCCGTACTGCCGGGATGGCTGGCCTTCAACCAGCTGTCACGGAAGGGCGCGCTCTAGAGGGGCTCCCACGCGCGTGGGCCCCTCTCTGACGCAGGCGGTCCACGCGCGCGTGGCGACACTCCAGGGCTCACCCGCACGGCCCGCGCCCCGAGCGCATCGCTCCGGGCGCCTCCAGGATGGGTGGCATGTTCCTCTCGCCCCGATCGCGCGCCGTCGCCGCGACCGCCGTAGCCGTCCTGCTGTCCCTGACGGCGGCGGGCTGCGGCAATGACGCCCAAGGGGCCGACGGGGGTTTGACGACGCAGGAGTTGAGCTGGAAGACCTGCGGGGCACCGTCCCAGTCCCAGGGCGGCGGCACCGCGCCCTCACCGCTGCCGGACGGCGACACCTGGCAGTGCGCGACCATGAAAGCGCCTCTCGACTGGGACGAACCCGACGGCGACACGATCGGCATCGCACTGATCCGGGCCCGGACCAGTGGGGCCGGGAGGCAGCGCATCGGCTCGCTGGTCTTCAACTTCGGCGGTCCCGGTCTCTCTGGCGTCAAGACGCTCCCGTCGTTCGGCGAGGACTACGCGAAACTGCTCACCCGCTACGACCTGGTCAGCTTCGACCCGCGTGGGGTCGGACGCAGCGCCGGCATCCAGTGCGAGGACGACGAGGCACTCGACGAGTACTTCCAGCAGGACATGACGCCGGACGACGCGTCCGAGCGGACGGAGTTCCTCGACGACACGAAGTCGTTCAACTCCGCCTGCGAGAAGAACTCCGGCAAGACCCTCCCGCACGTCGCCACCACGGACACGGCCCGCGACCTGGACCTCATGCGCCAGGTCCTGGGCGACGACAGGCTCCACTACTTCGGCTTCTCGTACGGCACCGAACTCGGCGGCGTCTACGCCCACCTGTTCCCCGAGAAGGTCGGCCGCGCCGTGTTCGACGCGGTCGTCGACCCGACCCAGACCGCGGAACAGGGCTCGCTCGGACAGGCCAAGGGCTTCCAGCGGGCGCTCGACAACTACGCCCGGGACTGCGTCTCGCAGGTGGCCGACTGCCCGGTGGGCGACACCGAGCAGGACGTCGAGGACCGGATCGTCAAGCTGCTCGAAGACCTCGACAGAAAGCCGATCACCGGGGTCTTCCCCCGCGACCTGACCGAGTCCGAGGCGCGGAACGGCATCGCCCAGACCCTGTACTCCCAGGATCTCTGGCAGTACCTGACAGAAGGCCTGCAGCAGGCGTACGACGGGGACGGCCAGGTGCTGATGCTGCTGTCCGACTCGTTGAACGGGCGCAGCGAGAACGGCGAGTACAGCAATAGCTCCGCGGCGAACGTCTCCATCAACTGCGCGGACGACAAACCGCGCTACACCACCGAGGACGTGGAGGCGAGGCTGGCCGAGTTCCGGGCGGCCTCGCCCGTCTTCGGCGAGTGGCTCGCCTGGTCCATGCTCAGCTGCACCGACTGGGCGGTCGCCGGCGCGGCCGACCACCCCGATGTGCGGGCCCCGGGCTCGGCTCCGATCCTCGTGATCGGCAACACGGGCGACCCGGCCACACCGTACGAGGGCGCGCGGAGGATGGTCGACGCGCTCGGGCCGGGGGTCGGAGTGGGCCTGACGTACAGAGGGCAGGGCCATGGTGCGTACGGCAGTGGCAATGCCTGCGTCCAGACGGCCGTGGACGGCTACCTGCTGACGGGGAAGGTACCGAAGAACAACACCGTCTGCTCGTGAAAATGCAGGTCAGAAGGTTATCCACAGGCCTTCTCGGCATTCGGGGCGGTCCGCATACCATGGCATGACCGCCATTCGGGACGACCGACGGGCGGTATCGCGAGAGGGGGGAAGTACTCATGGCGCGTTTTCCACGGGGGGTGGCTCTGGCCGCTGCCGTGCTGCTGGCCGCCGGCTGCAGCGGCGGCACGGACGACCCAGCCGACGACGAGAGGGACGACGGGAAGGCCTCCGCATCCGCACCGGCGTCGTCGTTCGCGCCCCAGGAACTCGACTGGGGGCGCTGCAAGGCGACATCGGAGGGCCCGGCGCCGGGCGACGACTGGCAGTGCGCGACGCTGAAGGTGCCGCTGGACCACGCCGAACCGGACGGCGCGACGATCGGGCTCGCGCTGATCCGCAGCAAGGCGACCGGCGACGCCGACGAACGTGTGGGCTCCCTCCTGTTCAACTTCGGCGGGCCGGGCGGCTCCGGTGTCTCCATGCTGCCGTCGTACGCCGGGCTGACGAGTGAACTGCACAAGCGGTACGACCTGGTGAGCTGGGACCCGCGCGGGGTGGCCCAGAGCGAGGGGGTGCGCTGCCGCAGCGACAAGGAGATCCAGGCAGGCGAGTCGGTGGACGCCACACCGGACGACGCGACCGAGGAGACGGCCTTCTTCCAGGACGCGGCCGACTTCGGCGCGGGCTGCGAGAAGGCTGCGGGCAAGCTGCTGTCGCACGTCTCGACCACCGAGACCGCCCGCGACATGGACCTCGTGCGCCAGGCCCTCGGCGACGAGAAGATGCACTACTTCGGCATCTCCTACGGCACCGAACTCGGCGGCGTCTACGCCCACCTGTTCCCCGAGAACGTGGGACGCCTGGTCCTGGACGCGGTGGTCGACCCGACCGCAGACACGGTGGGCCACGCCAAGAATCAGGCTCTGGGTTTCCAGCGCGCCCTCGACAACTACCTGAAGTCCACGGGCCAGGACCCCGAGCAAGGCACCCGGAAGATCGAGAAACTGCTGGAGCGCATCGACGCCGAACCGCTGGCGACGACGTCCGGCCGCGAGCTCACCCAGACCCTGGCGACCACCGGGATCGTCCTGCCGCTCTACAGCGAGCAGAGCTGGCCCACGCTGACCAGCGCACTCGACGCGGCCGAGGACGGCGACGGCAGCGAGCTGCTGGCGCTGGCCGACGGGTACAACGAGCGTGACCCGTCGGGCCACTACGGCACGACGACCCACTCCCAACGGGTCATATCGTGCTTGGACCAGAAGCAGCGGCCGACTCAGGAGGAAACGGAGAGGCTGTTGCCCGAATTCCGGGAGATCTCACCCGTGTTCGGCGAGTTCCTGGGTTGGGACACGGCGGGCTGGTGCCACGACTGGCCGGTGCCCGGTCTCACGGACTCACCGGAGGTGAGCGCCCCTGGGGCCGAACCCGTCCTCGTGGTGGGCAACACCGGGGATCCGGCGACACCGTACGAGGGCGCGCGGAAGATGGCCGGGGAGCTGGGCGAGGGCGTCGGTGTGATGCTCACCTGGAAGGGCGAGGGTCATGGCGCGTACGGCAGCGGCAGCAGCTGTGTCGACTCGACGGTGAACGCGTATCTGTTGGACGGGACAGTGCCCAAGGACGGCAAGGTCTGCGCGTAGGCCGGTGCGGCCCGCGGCCCGCGGCTGTCCGGTGGGCAGCGCAGAGGGGCCCGGCACCCGTGGTGCCGAGCCCCTCCCTGGAAGCCGAAGCCGTTCGTCCGGTGACCCGGCCGGTGCGGCTAGTAGACCGGCTTGCTGGGCTCGATCTGGTTGACCCAGCCGATCACGCCACCGCCGACGTGGACCGCGTCGGCGAACCCGGCCGACTTCAGGACAGCGAGTACTTCCGCACTGCGGACACCCGTCTTGCAGTGCAGGACGATCTTCTTGTCCTGCGGGAGGGCCTCCAGGGCGGTGCCCATGAGGAACTCGTTCTTCGGGATCAGCTTGGCGCCCGGGATGGAGACGATCTCGTACTCGTTGATCTCACGGACGTCGATGATCTCGATGTTCTCGCCGTCGTCGATCCACTCCTTGAGCTGCTTGGGAGTGATCGTCGAGCCGGCGGCCGCCTCCTGGGCCTCCTCGGAGACGACGCCGCAGAAGGCCTCGTAGTCGATGAGCTCGGTGACAGTGGGGTTCTCGCCGCAGACGGCGCAGTTGGGGTCCTTGCGGACCTTGACCTGGCGGTACTGCATCTCCAGGGCGTCGTAGATCATCAGGCGGCCGACCAGCGGCTCGCCCGTGCCGGTGAGGACCTTGATGGCCTCGGTGACCTGGATGGACCCGATGGAGGCGCACAGCACACCGAGGACGCCGCCCTCGGCGCAGGAGGGGACCATGCCCGGCGGCGGGGGCTCCGGGTAGAGGCAGCGGTAGCAGGGGCCGTGCTCGGACCAGAAGACGGAGGCCTGGCCGTCGAAGCGGTAGATCGAGCCCCAGACGTACGGCTTGTTCAGCAGCACGGCCGCGTCGTTGACCAGGTAGCGGGTCGCGAAGTTGTCCGTGCCGTCGACGATCAGGTCGTACTGGCTGAAGATGTCCATCACGTTCTCGGCCTCGAGCCGCTCTTCGTGGAGGATCACGTTCACGTACGGGTTGATGCCGAGGACGGAGTCTCGCGCGGACTCGGCCTTGGAGCGACCGATGTCGGCCTGGCTGTGGATGATCTGGCGCTGCAGGTTCGACTCGTCGACCTCGTCGAACTCCACGATGCCGAGCGTCCCGACGCCCGCTGCGGCCAGGTACATCAGCGCCGGCGAGCCCAGGCCGCCGGCGCCCACACAGAGCACCTTGGCGTTCTTCAGCCGCTTCTGCCCGTCCATCCCGACGTCGGGGATGATCAGGTGGCGGGAGTACCTGCGGACCTCGTCTACGGTGAGCTCGGAAGCGGGCTCGACCAGGGGTGGCAGCGACACGGGGACTCCGTTGGTCGGTCAATCACTACAGTTGTTCTTCCCGTAACACTGCCACGCCCTTTTTCATTCCGAGACACCCGTTCCAACCAGCGAGACGATTTCGTCCCAGTAGCCGGGCATCGTCTCCCAGGGGTCGATCCTCCCGTGGCGGTCCGTGCGGTCGGTGAAGTAGATCGTGGCGGCGCCCTGCCAGCGGGCGATGCGCAGCGCCTCGTCGAGGTGACCGCGGGGAACACCGTGGACGAAGTGGCAGAAGCGCTCGGGTGGATGGTCGGCGGTCCATTCGGCCACCTGCGACCACCGGTAGTCGCTCCAGGGGCCGGAGAAGGTCACCAACTGGTCGGCGGTCTCGACATACCCGGGGTGTGGATGGGTGCCGTGGCCGAGGACGATGTGGCCGCCGCCGAGAAAGGCACGGAGGGTGGTGACCGTGCGGCCGGTCTCGGCGAGGGCGCCGCGCTCGGTGGGACAGCGGTCCAGGAGGAAGCCGTCGACCAGGTACCAGTCGAGATAGCGGCGGGCATCGGCGGCGATCTCGGCGAAGGCGCGCGCCCCGAAGGTCATGTCCAGACGGCCGAGGACCTGGACGCCTGCGTTCCGCAACCGTCCGGCGGCCTCCAGACAGTGGCGATCGGGGCGGGTGCCGGGGCCGTCGGAGACGTCGAGGGCGACCCAGTGCAGAGGGGTGCCGGGGCGGGCGAGTTCGCCCCATTCCAGTGGAGCGACGAGGGGGTGGGCATAGCCGGGGACGCCGATGCCCAGACTTAAGCCGGTGCGGGCGATGCCGGACGGGGCGGGGGTCAGATACGGCATGCCGCCTCCATCCAGATGTCGGCGAGGGACTCCTCCAGGTTGATGCGGGGTCGCCAGCCGAGCCGGTCGCGGGCGGTGCGCACATCGGCCTGCTGCCAGCTGCCGCAGCCGTCCGGGTAGGGGTAGGAGACGGGAGCGGCGTGGTCGGGGTTGGGGCGGGGGTGGCCGATGGTCGACCTGAGGG
>NZ_JARGEE010000183.1:0-17799 GCF_033794485.1 Streptomyces sp. MB09-02B | reverse complement strand
GACGGGAGCCGGAGGGGGGAGGCGGGAGACGGTCCGCACGTTCACGGGGTGCGGCGGGATACCTTCGCGGACGAGCGGGGAGCCACAAGATCCGCGCCCCGACGCGGCGGCCCGCGTATGGACGCTCCGCGCCGGTCGGCGGTGTGGGTGAGCGGGTGGGTCCGTGTTCCTGTTTCGCGGGACTCTCAGCGAGGGGCCCGCAGGTGACGGACCCACCCACCACCGACAGGAGGGGTGAGCCGCCGGGCATCCGCTACGGATGCCCGGAGACAGGGCGGGGCGTCAGACGCAGTCAGCGTCGGTGACGGGACGGTCCTTCGCACGGATCGCGCCGGCGGGGAAGCCACTCTTGTCCAGGATGTCGGCCGTCGCGGACATGGTGTAGCCGGACGAGGTGATCCGGACGCTGCCGTTGCCCCGCCAGCCGTCCTGGTCCTGGACATCGTCGGGGGTGACGAGGGTGAACCTCTCCAGGACCGCCACCGGGGTACTGGTGACGGTGCGCAGCCTCGGCACTCGTTCGAGGAAGGCGGCGGTACGCGGCGGTACGTCGATCTTGTCCGTCTTGCTCTTGGTGACTTCCTCGCCGAAGGACCATTCCGTGGTCACCTCGGCGCCACCGCCGACCGAGAAGACGTCCTTGATGATGCCCAGGTTGAAGCTGGCACCGACCGTGACGCTGTGGGTGACGCTGCTGGTGGTGGTCAGGCCCTGAGTGATCTCCTGACCCGCCTGGACGGCGTTGCCGCAGTTGATGATCGGATCCGATTTGTCGGTGGCGGGGCCCACCGATTCCTTCACGTCGGTCACCGGGTACTCGCAGTGCGCGGAGACCCGGGCGAGCGGCCCTGTGCCGGCGGGCGTGTTGCCTATGTCGCCGATGCCGTTCGACTCGTCGCGCGTCACCTCACCGGTCTCCAGGGCGATGAAGAAGTTGCCGACGTCCTGGAACGGTCTGTCCGAGGTCGGGCCCGGGCAGATCGCCGCCATCAGCTTGTCGGTGTCGAAGCTCTCGGCACCCTTGAGCTGGAACGGCGTGGAGGCCGGTGGGGGCACGAGGGCTGCCATGGCTGCCGGAACGGCGATCACGCCGCCCGCGACAGCGAGTACCGAGCCGATGCCGATGGCGATGACCCTGGAGCGCTTCTTGTTGCGGGCATGTCCTGTGGGCACGAGCTTTGCCCTCCTTGACTTCGTGCGGGGAAGTTTTCTCACCTCATTCTCACGTGGACGGGCGGCGTACCGACAGGGTCAAATATCCCTACTCATCATTTCGTTCGATCCGCCCCGCGCGAAAAGAATCCCGGAGAGCGCCGACAGGGAGATCGCGACAATCCACGGGCCCGCTTCGCGACCGGCGCGACTACCACGATACGCCCCTTGAGCTGCACAGATCCCGCTCAGCGCCTACGTGCCATCATCAGATCCGCACCGAAAAAGATCGATGAAGCGAAAGTGACGGACACATGGCGACGAGCCCCCTCACGCAAGGAAGGGGGCTATTTCTCCGCTGCTCCGTCGAGCCGTCGAATTTCGCCGCCTCGGGCCTTGACCCGAGATTTCAACCGCAGAATTCCGGCATTATTTTCCGCAGCACTTTCTCAGACACGAGCCTCAGCCGTCGTCGCCCCGATCCACCTCAGGACGGCCTCCGTGCTCCCTCGGACATCGAGCTTGGCGTAGATGCTGCTGAGGTTGTTGCGGACGGTCTTCTCGCTCAGCGTCAGACGCAGCCCGATCTCCTGGGCGCCGAGGCCGGTGGAGAGAAGCTCCATGATCTGGCGTTCACGGGGCGAGAGCAGCGAGCGCAGCCGCTCCCTCGCCTCGCCGTGGCCGGGCAGGTGCTGGGCCGCGTCCCGGATGGCGGCGCAGGCGACGGGCGAGAAGTACGTGTGTCCGACCGTGGCGGCCACGACGGCGGAGGAGAGCATGCAGGCGCAGTAGTCGCCGTCGACCAGATAGCCGGCCCCGCCCCGGAACACGTCCACGACCGTCTCGGCGTCGCGGCTGGGGCTGACGACGATCACCGGGGCGCTCATGGACCCCATGGCCTTCAGCAGTCCCGCGAAGGACACCGCCGGATCCTCACAGCGCAGGACCACGACGTCCGCCCCGGCCTCGCGGAGTTCACGGTAGGGGGGCGGGACGAGCAGCGCGCTGCTCACGTACCGGTCGTCGGGGGCCGGCCAGTCCTCGTGCGGCCATCGGCCCGGTTCGCAGGCCAGGGCGACCGACAGGCCGGGAGGCGCGAGTGCCGTCGAGTGGGGTGGGCGTGCCGGGACTCGGGAGGGCTGCGCGGGAACAGCCGGAACGGGGGTGCCTGCGTGCTGGGACGTTCTGACGTGCTGGGGGGATCGCACCTCGCGGGTCCTTCCGCCGAAGCCATGACCCCCCTACATACGTGACAGCGACGTCAGTTGTTCGAAGTTTCAATAAAGAAATCCGAGCCGCCGAACAAGGCTCCCGCTCCCGGCCACCGCGGACCGCCGCGACCTACCTGCCCCGAACTGGGTTACAGCGTGCGGGAGTTCGGGTGCGCCGCAGGCAAGGACAGGTGCGGAACGGACGGGTCCGGCGCAGGCAAGGACGGGTGCAGAACGGACGCGTGCGGCGGTCGGCCGGGAGCGGGCGGTAGGGTCCGAACGTGCGTTGATCCACCGGACGGCCGAGTGCCGCCGCAAAGGATGCGGGTGACCCCGTCGAGCCCCGGGGCCGCCCGGTTCGGCATACCCGCCCTCCACCCACCCGGAGATCACGCCATGACCACTCAGCGGCCTCTCGTCTCCTACGACGCGTTCGTAGAGATCGCCACCGCCGACCCCGCCGTCGTCGGCCTCGTCCTCAAGGGCTCTCGGGCCCACGAGGGCATGGCCACCGCGCACTCCGACCACGACCTGTACGCCGTTCTCGCCGAGGGCGCGGCCACGCCCCTCACCCGCTTCGCGGGCCACCGCACCCCCGAGCTCGACCTCGTGGTCCTCACCCTCGACGCGTTCCGCGCCGCCGGGATGCCCGGGTTCGAGCGGTACGCCCTCGCCCGCGCCCGGGTCGTGCTCGACCGGCTGGACGGGGAGATCGCCCGGATCCTGTCGGCCAAGGCCCGGCTCGACACCGACGAGGCCCGCCGGGAGGCGGCCGCGTACCTCGACGCCTACGCCAACTCCCTCTACCGCTCGGTCAAGAACGACCGTGACGGCCAGCCCCTCGCGGCCCGACTGGACGCCGCCGACAGCGTCCGCTTCCTGCTGGAGTTCCTCTTCGCACTGGACCGTCGCCCCCGCCCCTACAACAAGTACCTGCACTGGGAGCTGTCCCGCTTCCCCCTGCCCGACTGGGACACCGGCCACCTCCTCGACACCGTGGCCCACATCTCGGCGACCGGCGACGTGCCCGCCCAGCGCGACCTCTTCGCCCGGGTCGAGCGCGTGGCCCGGGCCGCCGGGCACGGGGCGGTGCTGGACGGGTGGGGCGAGGACCTGTGCCTGATGAGGCCGCGGCAGTAGCGGCAGCCTGAAAAAGAGGGGGCGGCGGGCCGGTCGGCCGAAAGGACGACCCCGATGCCGAGGCCCTCCGGGACCGTGGACTTTTGACCGAGGCGGTAGCGGGGAGCGGGTCGCGAAGGTGATACCCGTCCCACTCCCGACCTGGAGGTCAGCATGAAGGCCAGGACAATGATCGCCGTCGCCGTACCGGTGCTCCTCGGCGCCGCCGTCGCGGCGGGCTCGTTCGCCGTCGCGGGCATGAACGTGCAGAAGAACACGGCCGATCCCGCCGGCGGCGGATACGCGAAGGTCCAGGACGGGCCGGGCCTCAGCGGCGATCTCGTGTCGAGCCACATCGAGACCTGGTACCACCCGCTGCCGTGGATCGGTGCGGAGATCGGCGGCGTGACGTGCCCGGACCTCGCGGCGGTGCGCGACACGAAGATCACCTGCACCGGGACGTCCGGCGGTGCCGAGATCACCGTGCCGGTGAGCGTGGTCAAGGTCGGTGCAGGCGCGGCCCCCCGCGTCACCTGGAAGTTCGAGCGCTGACATGCGCGCGCCCCTGAACGGGCCCGGCACGGCCCGAACCGACGACAGCACGACAAGGGGAGCGCGGGCATGATCGAAGCCACGGGCCTGCACAAGCGGTACGGCGCCACGGTCGCCGTCCATGACCTCTCGTTCGAGGTCCGCCCGGGCCGGGTGACGGGGTTCCTGGGTCCGAACGGGGCCGGCAAGTCGACCACGATCCGGCTCATGCTCGACCTCGACGCCGGGGGCGGGCGGACGCTGTACGGCGGCAGGCCGTACCGGGAGCTGCGCCACCCGACGCGTGAGGTGGGCACCCTGCTGGACGCGAAGGCCTTCCATCCGACCCGCAAGGCGCGCAACCACCTGCGGATGCTCGCCGCGGCCACGGGTGTGCCGGACGCACGGGTCGACGAGGTGCTCGCCATGGTCGGGCTGGAGTCCGTGGCCAAGAAGCAGCCACAGGGTTTCTCCCTCGGCATGGGTCAACGACTCGGGCTGGCGGCCGCGTTGCTCGGCGACCCGCACACGCTGATCCTCGACGAGCCGGCCAACGGACTCGACCCGCAGGGCATCAACTGGCTGCGCGGCTTCCTCCAGGATTTCGCCGCGTCGGGGCGGTCCGTCTTCGTCAGCAGTCATCTGCTCGCCGAGATGGCCTTGATGGCCGACCATCTGGTGGTGATCGGCAAGGGCCGGACGATCGCGAACGAATCGGTCGCCGACTTCGTGGCCAACAGTTCCCGCAGCGCGGTCCTGGTCCAGAGCCCGCGCATCGACGAGCTGGCCACGCTGCTCCGGGCCGAGGGCGCAGGAGTCGAACGCGTGGACAACACCGCGATCGCGGTCAGCGGCGCGGACCGGGCGAGTGTCGGCGAGCTCGCGTACGCCCACCAGATCGTGCTGCACGAACTCACGGACCGCGCGGCCACGTTGGAGGAGGCGTTCCTCGAAGCGACCACCGAAGCCGAGCAGTTCGTCGCCACCGCCGCGACACCCCGACCGAAGAGGGCGACCGCTGATGGCGCCCCGGAGCACCCGGAACACGCGGAACACGCAGAACACCCAGCACATTTGGAGAGAACACGATGACCGGCGCGCTGCGCTACGAATGGATTCGGATCACCACCGTGCGGTCCACGTGGTGGCTGATCGGGCTGTCCGTCGTCGCCCAAGGGCTGTTGGCACTCGTGCTCACCCTCAGTGGCAAGAGCCACGGCGGCCCGCTCGCCGCGGACGCGGCAGCGCTCGCGCTCAGCGGCGGTACCGGCCTGATCCCGCTGATCTTCGTCTTCATGGGGCTGATCGGTGTCTTCGCCACGGGGCACGAGTACCGGTACGGCACGATCCGCACCACGCTGACGGCGTTCCCGCGCCGTACGGACCTGTGGGCGGCCAAGGTTCTCGTCGTTGCCGCGCTGGTCACGGTGGTCGGAGGGATCCTGGTGGCCGAGAGCCTGGGGATCGGCCTGCTCGTGGGCGGACCGACGGCGGGGGAGGTGTTCACCGGGCATCAGATGGGCCGGGTCGCCGCCGGCTATGTGGTGTTCCTCGTGGTCTGCGCGCTGTTCGGGCTGGCCTTCGCCGGCATCGCCCGCAACGTCCCGGCAGCCATCGTCCTGCTCATCACCCTCCCGGTGATCATCGAGGGTCTGATCTCGCTGATCCTCGGGATGGAGGCCTTCGCTTCCGCCCCGTCCCTGTCCGCCTACCTGCCGTTCACGGCGGGCGAGCGGATGATGGCCGTCAGCGCGGAGTCACCCTTCGGCGACGGCCCGGCTCCGCTCCGCCCCCTCACCGGCGGTCTGGTCTTCACCCTCTACGGCGCCGCCCTGCTCGCCCTGTGGGGCGCCCTGTTCACCAAGCGGGACGCGTGACCGGCCCCCGAGCCGCCCCCTCGATCAGGCCCGCCTGCCATTGCCGCAACTGTCGGCACCCGTGGGTCGGCATCGCGCCACGGGTCTTGGCCGGATGCGATCTTGAGGTGGACATGCAAAGTCATTACGTTGCATTGGCTTCTGTCCATGCACATGAGAGGTGACTTCTGTGGCCCGAGCACTGAGACCGTTGTCGGCCGTAGTCCTGGCGTGCGGCGCCCTGCTGAATGTCGGCACGCCGGCCGGCGCCGCCGCCCCGACACCGGAGATCATCCCGATCGACCTGCTGCTCGCCGGCTCCTACACCGACGTGTCCCGTGAGGCGATCGCGATCTGGAACAAGGCCGTCCCGTCGATCAAGTTCGTCGAGCAGGACACTCCGGCGGCCCTGAGGGTCATGGAGTACAAGACCGCCAGGGGAGTCCAGTCCCACGTCAACATCAAGGGCGCGGGGCGGGGTTGGGTGTATCTGGAAGTCGGGGACGCCCAGTTGTACAAGCCTTCTCGCATCGTCGTCCACGAGCTGGGGCACATCCTGTCCCTCCCCGATTCGGGCCCGGGCCCCTGCTCCAAGGTGATGACGGGCGCCTCGGCCGGAGCGGACTGCCCCAACGACCAGCCCGACACCGCGGAGACCGCCGCCGTCGCCGACTTCTTCGCCAGGAACGACGTCGGTGCCCGGGTCCCTTGGTGGGGATCGGGAAGTTCCGCGCGGTAGAGGTGTTCGTTTCCCCGGGCCACCGACCACGGCCCGGCTCTCCCTCGTCGCGGGTCCGCCGGAGACCCCGGCTACAGCCGCCACGATGTCATTGCGAGCTCTCGAGCCGCATGAGGACGGAATACGCCGACTCGGCCCGGCGCGCCGGTACGGCGTCGGCGCGCGCGTGATCCAGGAAGCTCCGGGTTGCTCCGTGGTGGCGGATCCGGCCGCCGTCCATGAGGGTGACGGTGTCGGCTTCGTCGGCCAGATCGGCGACGTCGTGCGTGGACATGAGTACCGGAGTCTTCGCGGAGACCTCACGCAGCACGTCACGGAAGACGGTGCGCTGGTGAGGATCGAGCCCGGCCGTCGGCTCGTCCAACAGGATGACGCGCGCGTCATGAGCCAGAGCGCAGGCGATGCCCACACGGCGGAGTTGGCCACCGGAGAGCTTGGCGGTCTTCTGGTCGGCCTGCTCGGCCAGGCCGACCTGGTCGAGGGTGACTGCTGCGCGCTCCCAGGCACCGGAGCGGCTCTCCCCCTTCAGCCAGGCGATGTAGGCCACATACTCGCGGGCGGTCAACTGCCGTGAGCTGGGCACCCGCTGTGGAAGCCACGCCACGTGGCGCCGGAATTCACGGCTGGCGGAGGTCAGGTCCGTGCCGCTGAACAGGACTCTGCCCGCCTTCGGCTGGACCGTGCCGGCGAGAAGAGCCATCGTGGTGGACTTTCCCGCCCCGTTGGGCCCGAGCAGAATCGTCAGACCTTCCCCGGGGACCTCATAGGTGAACCGGGAGAGCACAGGGCGAAGCCAGCGGTTGTAGCTGAAGGTCACACGGTCGAGCTGCAGAGTCATCGATCGGTCCTAGGTGCGAAACAGGTGAGGGAGAGGACTCCAACGAGAAAGACCGCGGCGGCGCCGACGGCGGCATGCGTGACATGCGCTTTTTCCGTCACGATCACCCAGGGGTAGGGGTCGTGGAGGTCCCGGCCCCCCAGGAACATGGACTGGATCATCCAGAAGACCGGGAGCAGGGTCGCCCGGTGTCCGAGCAACGGCCAGGAAGCCAGGGCGAGTCCGCAGAAAAGCAGGTTGTTGCGCGCTGCCGTCTCCATCGTCTCCTGGCCGAGCGGAGACAGTGCCATGGCCACCATGCTGACGATCACGGCGAAGCCGGAGACCAGCGCGACGTCCCTCGCGTCGAGCCTGCGGACGGCCGACCGTTCCATGGAGGGCAGACGGCGTTCGAGGCAGACGATCAGAGCTACTGCGGGAATGAGGCAGAAGAAATTGCTCAGCTCAGTCGGTATCGCGTAGTTCCCCAGGAACGCGGGAAAGACGAGCACCACGTCCAGAGTGAGGCCGACACTCAGGACGAAGGCCACCAGGGCGCCGGGGAGCAAACCCAGGGCTCCACGCTGGCGCAACCACCAGATCATGTTCAGCGACCTGCCCTGCAGGCATACCGAAGCCGCTCGGCGTACCAGGTCTTCTGCTCCCTCTGCGGAAGCTCGTCCACTCTCGTCATCTCCGCGAGAAGCTCTTCTCGGCTCTGCCCCTGAGTGAACCGTCCGGTCTCATGGGACAGCCAGGCCAGATAGTGCCTCTCGACGCCTATGGTCCGGGCGACCCAGAGCGTGTTGTAGTGCAGAGTGTCCCAGTCCGGGTTCACGCAAGGCATCCCGACCACGGAAATGGCGATGTCCTCTCGCAGAGCCTGATCCGCTGTGCCGGGCACGAGGTCGAGGACCCAGTGCCCTCCCCTGGTGTCGATGCGCTGGACATCGGCCACAGTGAGGTCGGTGATGCGGGTCGGCTTCTGCGCGATGATTCCCTCGTCCTGCAACCGGTCTGTCATCCTGGCGAGTTCGCCCTGGATTTCGCCTATATGCCGGGAGCCTGCCGACGGCAGACATACCTCGGGCAGACGTCCCTCACAGGTGAGGGGTGCCAAGCCCTTGGTGGCAGGAGCGATCGAACTCCAGTCCTTGGTGATGCCGTATGCGCCGAGCAAACCCCCGGCCGCGATCGCCAGGGACGCGGCGACGGTGGTGACGCTGATACGGCGGGGCCCTGCCAGTACGACGCAGGCAACGGCCAGACACACCGTCGGCAGAACCGCGGCTGCCGTCATGGCCGGTGAGTACGTCTCGCCGAACTGCACCCAGGCGATGGCCCCGGTGACATGGTGCGCCCAGAGACTGTCCGTCCCGAGGGGGAATCCGATCCCGACGAAGACCGTCACGGCTACGACCGGCGCGGCGTACAGCGCGTGAAATCGGCGTCCTATGACGAACCCGATGACAGCGTGCGCGGTGAGCAGGACGACGACGATCCCCATCAGTTGGCCCACGTAAAGATCGGGCAGGACTCCGACCACCCACAACCCACCGGCCGTGACGCCGGCAGTGAGGACCGACAGGCAGAGCACGGAGATGAGGACGGGCCGGACCGCGATGCGCCATGTGGAGCGGGCGGCCCCCACATCCCAGGTGCCGAGGGCCCGCAGCCGTGTCGCCTCCACCGCGGACAGGGCTGCCACGGCCGCGGCCGCCATCGGGACGGGGGCATGCACGGCGTACGACGCGGCTTGTGCGGGCCACGGCACGGCGATGAGGTGCTCGATGTTCCTCGTGGTCGTGAGGAACACATAGGCGAAGAACAGGCCGATCACGGGGAAGGCCGGCACGGCTGGATGCGTACGGAGAGCGGTGGAGAAGCGCATGAACCCTCGTATGGAGAACAAGCCCGGGCCGCCGCGCCGGATGTTCGTGCTCGTCGCTGGAGTCTGCTGGTGTTGCCGTCACTACTGCCGTCAGTGGCCTATATCGCCTGGGGTAAATTCCCGGATTTCCGAATGCGTGTCAAGCGGCTATGTCGTGCGGGGTGAGGCTGGTGGTCAGGTCGGCGCCGAGAGCCTGAGCCAGGCGGCGCGGGAGCTCACGGGCGAGCGCGGAAGGCGAGTCCTCCTGCATGGTTCCTCCCCGCCTCAGGCCGCTGGTGCGAGGAAGCCGCCGCCGAGCACGACATCGCTGTGCGGAGGCGGCTACCAGCCTCTGTACCGTCGACGTGGCAACGTCGAACTCGGTGGCAAGGTCCACCACGGCAGGGAACCTGCTGCCGTACGCGTACGTGACGGGGTCGATTCAGCGGCGCGGATCATCCGCGATCTGAGGCCGGACGGGTCTGGCTCGATCGAGATCCGGAGCGGGAGCAGCGGCGCCGCGCATCAATCTCTGCCGGCCGGGCCAGGCCGCCCGTCCACGACGTAAACCCCCATGCCGGTCACCGTCTCGACCAGACCCTCGTCCTTCAGCACCTTCACAGCCTTGCGCAACGTGTCGCGGGCCACGCCGAACTCGGCTTCCAGCTCGACAAGGCTCGGGATGCGGCGGCCGGTCGGGATGGTGCCGTCCGCGATGCGGGCGCGCAGGTTGTCGGCGATCTGGCGATACGGCGGGACTGGCACCGCGCGTTCCTACGGTGGGCTCTGGACACCTTCGCGCCCGGCACCGGCCGGAGGGCGGGCCGGTACCAGCCTGCACGAGCCCGACACCAGGTACCTGCCGGAGGCACCCTTGACGGCAGGTGCCGGAGGTCTCCCGATCCCTCGCCCGCCGTACGGCCTCGACCAGGGTCCCTTCGACGGCTCCGCCTCCCCCCTCGTCCGCCCCTACCTCGTCACCGTCGAGCAGGAGCCGGCTCGGCAGTCGCGACGGCGGCTCGCGCTGGTGCTTGCCGCCGACTTCGGTGTCGACCTCGACCGTCATGTGGTCGGGGCCGAACAGGAGGTGGCGTGTTGAGGCCGCGGGTGACGGGCCAGGCGGCCCGGTGAAGGTTGGGCGGTACCCCGAGACCGGGGCCTCCCGACTGACCATCCGCGTCTACCGCGTCGACTCCGACAGCGAGCGCGTCGATTCCGTGCGGCAGCTCACGGTCTTGAGGGCCCACGACCCCGAACGCGTTCGAGAGTCCCTCGACTGGCCACCATGCAGCTGCTCCGGCTGCCGATCCGGGCAACTTCCGAAGCTGCCGTGCCCCCCCCCGACACGGCCGCCGCCTGCCCTCTGCCGCGTCGGCGGCGCGGGCAGGCGGCGCCCTCGGGATCCGGGGTCAGACCTTGACGACCTCGATGACCGGCCCGCAGAGCAGGCCGATGTCCTCGGTGTCGGAGGTGAGAACGGTGACAGGTCCCGGCACGGAGCGGGCGACGGCGGCGAGCACAGCGTCGATGGCGTACTTGTGGCCGCCGAGGCCGTGGTCGCGCAACAGCGCCGCGGCACGGTCCGTGACCTCCTTGGTGACGTCATGGACGTCGATCCGGGAGAGCACCCAGCGAATGCGGGCGGGATGGATACGCTCGTAGTCTGCCTCAACGGTCGTCATGGCGGTCGTGGCGACCCGGATGCCCTCTTCCAAGGCCGCCTCGACGAAGGCCATAACCGTCCGGTCCTTGAGGTAGAGCTTGGACAAACCCTCACTGTCCAGGAGAAGCATGCCGGACATCAGGCGGCGGCACCGCCCGCGTCACGCCGATCGTGGCGCAGCACGGCACGAGCCGCTTCGACCTCTTCCCGAGACAGAGGGTCGTTGTCGGTCTCGAAGTCGGTGACGATGTCCTGAAGCTTGTCCATGGCCACACGCTGTTCCAGCGCTTCGGCCACATAGGCCGAGAAGCCCCCGGGGCCCACATGTGCGCGTGCAGCCTCGGCGAGATGTTCGGGAAGGCTCACGGAGTATTTCTTACTACCACCCATACCCCTCATGCTACCACCAGTGGCATTTACTGCCTCGTCAGACACCATCGGCAGACCTCACGAGGCCTCACGGAGTCCTCTGGGAGACCCCCTCAAGCAACGGACTCACCCGGGAGCCGAACATCCCCATCTGATCCGCGAGTTCGGAACAGCTCCGGCTCCGGAACCGCACCTGGATCTGATCCACCCCCATCGCCCGGTACGCGCGTAAGGACTCGGCCAGCGCCTCCGGGCTCCCGGTGAGGGTCCGGCGCCCCACGTCCCAGCCCGGCTCGCCCACGTACAGCGGCTCGGTGATCGCGCCGATGGTGAAGGGGCCGGTGACCCCCGCCTCCTCCCGGAGGCGTCGCAGCCGGGCGATCTGCGCCGGGAGGCGGTCGCGTGGGTCGCCCTGCGGCAGCCAGCCGTCGCCCCGGACGGCGGCGCGGCGGACGGCGGCGGGGGACGAGCCGCCCACCCAGAGGGGCACCCGGTCCTGGGCGGGGCGGGGGCGTTGGCCCAGGTCCTCGAAGTCGTACAGCTTGCCGTGGTGAGAGGGGAATTCGTCCGGGCCGAGGGCGGCTCGCAGCGCGTCCACGCACTCGTCCAGCACGGCCCCCCGCCGGTCGAAGTCCACCCCCAGCGCCTCGAACTCCTCCCTTACGTGCCCGGCGCCCACGCCGAGGATCAGCCGGCCGCCGGAGAGGTGGTCGAGGGTGGCGTACTGCTTCGCCGTGAGGAGCGGGTGGCGCAGACCGACGACCGCGACATGGCTGAGCAGCCGGACGCGTTCGGTGACGGCGGCCAGGTAGGCGAGCGTGGCGACCGGGTCGTACCAGACCGTGCTCATCGCGGGCGCGAGGCGGCGCGGGATGGCCACGTGGTCGCAGACGGCGACGTACGAGAACCCCGCCCGGTCGGCGGCCCGCGCGATCGCGGCCAGTTCCTCCGGCCCGGCGCCCGCCTCCCAGGGCTCGGCGTAGAGGGTGCTCTGCGACTGGACGGGCAACTGCATCCCGTAGGCCAGTCGGACTTCATCCGGTGATCGCAAGGCCGCTCCTCCGTCTGACGCATCGCGGATCGGGGAGGAACTCATCGTCTTATCTGACGGCTAGTCAGACAAGAGGTGCGGCGGTGCCGAGACGAGGCCGGAGGTGGTCGGTTCCGTCGAGGGGAGTGTGCGCGCCGCCTCTCGGAGGTGTTCCGCGAGCGCTTCGACGGCCGGGGCCACAGGTGACGTGCGGGCGCCGGCGCCCCACGCCAGCAGATGGTGACGTCTGGCCCACGGCTCACGCAGCTCGCAGACGTCGATCGGCTGCACGTCCGGCGCAAGGGCGCGACGCGGTACGACGGCGAGGCCGACCCCGGCGGAGGCCAGCGTGACGAGGGTGCCGAGGTCCGCGACGGTGGTGCGGTGACGCGCGGCGGGAGCGTGCTGGCCGAGGTGTCGCTCGATCCAGCGACGGAGCGAGGAGCCGGCGTCGAGACCGACCAGCGGGTGCTCGGCGACCTCGCTGTACGTCAGTGCCGTACGCCCGGCGAGGATGCCGCCGGCCTGACCTACCACGACTAGGGAGTCGTCGCCGAGGGCTTCCGCGTCGAGGCCCCCGTCGCGGGCCTCGTCATCGACGACCACCCCCAGGTCCGCCTCACCGGCCGCGAGCAGACGCATCGTGCGAGGTGTGCGGCTTTCGGTGACGGTGACGTCCACGTCCGGGTGGGCGCGCAGGAACGACACCAGGGCGCGCGGCACCAGCCTGTGCAGGGCAGAGCCGCCGCCCAGTAGGGTCAGGGGCCCGGTGCGGGGGCGTGCGTAGCTGGCGACGGCGCTTTCGAGACGGGCCGTGCGGTCGAGGACCTCACGGGCGTGGCGGGCCAGGGCCGTCCCAGCCGGGGTAAGCCGTACACCACGCCGGCCCCGGATCAGCAGAGCCACCCCGGCGTGGTGTTCCAGGGACCGCACCCGGGCGCTGGCCGACGGCAGACTCAGATGCATGCGGCGGGCTCCCGCCGTGATCGATCCCTCAGACACGATGTCCAGGAAGAGCCGCAGGTCGTCGAGGTCGTAGCGCACCTGCTTGAGCCTATGGCAGAGACATAGGCTCCATACGCGGATCGCGCATGGTGACGCCATTGCGAGGACCTGGCCCCCGGCGCGATGCTCGGCGAATGTCGGAGATCCTCCTCGTGTTGCTGGCCGGTCTCGCCGCGGGCACCCTGAACGCGGTCGGCGGTGGGGGCACGTTCGTGGCGCTGCCCGCCCTGGTCGCGGCCGGTCTGCCGCCGGTGACGGCGAACGCGGCCTCGACCATCGCCCTCCTGCCCGGCTCGGTGGCCGGAACCTGGGTCTCCCGGCACGAGATCACACAGGTCGGCGGTGCTTCCACGCGAGCGATGACCATGACCAGTCTGTTGACATCCTCCCCCTCTTAAAAGAGGGGGATTCCAACCCATTCGGGTTGAGGTTCACGGACGCTCGACCGCTGGTTGGGCGGTGTCGTCCCTCCGGCACCGGCTGTCCGCCGGGGGCGGGGGATCCACCCTGTCCTGCCGCGATGTTGATACTGGCGTTGGTGTCCGCGTTGCAGGTGAAGCCGCAGGAGGAACAGACGAACTCGGCTTGGCTCTTGCGCGAGTTCTTGTCGATCCGACCACAGGCACTGCACCGCAGGCTGGTGTAGGGGGCGGGAACGTCTTCGACCCGGCCGGGGGCCTTGTGCCCGGTGCGCTGCCGGAGCAGGCCCCAGCCCTGGGCGAGGATCGACCGGTTCAGGCCGGACTTCTGCGCCACGTTCTGGCCGGGCCGCTCCACGGTTCCCTTAGCGGAGCGGGTCATCGTCTTGATGTTCAGCCTCTCGAACCGGACAAGGTCATAGCAGCGGGCGAGCATGGTGCTGGTCTTCTCGCACCAGTCCTTGCGCCGGTCGGCTTCGCGCGCCTTGAGCCTGGCGGCCTTGGCGTACTCGGCCGCCTTGGCCTTGCTGCCCTTGGGGGCGCGAGCAGCACGCCGCTGGTGCTTGCGGATCTGCGCCCGCTCGCGGGTGGTGAGCTGGGGACAGTTCAGCTTCCGTCCGTCAGAGAGGGCGGCGGTGACGGTGACACCCCGGTCGATGCCGATGACCTCGCCCGTGCCCGGCCCCTCGACCGGGTCGGGGACGACGGCGAACGCGATGTGCCACTGCCCGTTGCGGAAGGTGACCCGGAACGTCTTCGCGTCGGGCAGCTTCGCGCCTCTGCCCTGGGCGCTGAGGCGGAAGCGGACCCAGCCGCAGCCGGGCACCTTGACCTGGGCCCACCGCCGGTTCAGCTTCTGCACGACCACCGAGCGGCCCATGACCTGTCTGCCGGTTTTCGCGTTCAGCTTCGGCGACCCGTCCGCGTGATACTCCGGTACGCGGTCGGTGCCGATGACACGGAAGCCCTCGTGCACATGCTTCCTCCGCCAGGTCGGCTCACCTAACCCGGACGTGAACCGGGCGTTCCTGGCCTTGGCGAAATCCTTCAACGCCTGCTGCTGCACATCCGCGTTTCCCGAACCCAGCCACTCGTTCTCCCGCCGGGCCTCGGTGAGTTGACGGCACTGCTCCGCGAAACCAGGCGCCCTCCTGCGCCACCGGCGCCAGTGCGAGTGCTGCTCGACAGCGAGGTTCCAGACGTACCGGGCGTGCGCGCAGTGCGTGAGCATCCGCTCGGCCTGCGCGCGCGACGGGTACATCCGGAAACGTGACATGCCACGAATCTAGATACCCCGTTCCCCTCCCGCGCACGACTTCGATCAACATCACCCGTGCGAGTGACCGGCACGCTCTTGCCATCCAGGACGCCCCCTCCCATCGGGCCCTCAACCTGCCGGCACCACGAACGGCTGCAGACCGGCCTCACCACCGTCTCTCCCGAGACGCCGGATCGCCCTGACGGCGATTCGGCTTTCCCCTGCCCCGCTACGCGGGAACGGGCATTCACCCCGGCCCTGAAGGACCGGGCACCCTGCCCGGCAAGCAAGGCGGTAGCTCGGGCGGCGCCGATACCCGGTACACGGATCCACTGGCCGCTGGCGCCGACAAGGTGGGTCTGGTTCTGGCTGACGACCGCACCGGTGAAGTCGGCCGCCGTACGGATGCCCGCGTCGGTCAGCGCCTGGACCATCTTGGCGCCCATGTTGGTGAGCGAACGCGCCTCCTGAATCGAGGTTCTGCGCAGCTTGTCCTGTATGTGCGCCCTGACCGCCGGTTCCAGCGCGGCCGCGATCCGACGCGCTTCCTCAGCCGGCAGTTCGGCGAGTTCCTTCTGCGCATGGTGCGTGCGGCGGTTCAGTTCCACGGTGATGCGGGCCAGGCCGTCCCGGAGCTCGGCCTGCAGTGCCTGGAGTCGCCGGTCCGAGGCGCCGGCATCCTTGGCCACCGCGTCGTCCAGTTTGCGGATCTCCTTCTCCAGGCGGTGATGGGAGGCAGCTGGGTTCTTCAGCTCTCGTGCCCTGACGCGCAGTTCACCGACGCGCCCCCTCGCGGTCCGGTATTCGGGGCGCAGGCGCCGCCCGAGGCCTATCGCTGCTGCGGACACGGCAAGGGCGAGCCCTTGGGCGACGGGCAGGAAGCCGTCGGCAGAGCTGGTGGCGACGGCCAGGGCGGCTGGTGTCGAAGTGGTGAGCAGCGCGGTGGTCGCCACAACCAGATCCCGCCCTCGCCGACCGGCAAACCCGCTGTTGGCCCCGGCGGGTGCCACCGGAACCCCCGCAGCCGCCGGGACGCGGCCCGCCATCCAGGAGGGAACCCCATGGGGTGACACACCGGGTGCCGTCGCACTCGGGGCTTGCGCCGGCGGTTGGGTGCCGGCCTTGCCCTTCGCCCTACCCGGCCACGCACGCGGTGCGGTCGTCGACACCGTGTCCGGCGTCAGTGCCGGCAGCGCCGAACACGGCTTTGCCAGCATGCCTTTGACCTGGGCTGCCACGGCGCGTATCCGCCCGTCGGGATGTCCGAGCAGCATCGGCCAGGCCAGGGACATGGCGGGATCGGTGAAGTCCGCCTCGGAAAGGATCAGGTACTCGCCCTGCGGGTCGTGCAGTTGACGCCACAGCCCGGGATCGGCCGCGACGGCCGTCAGAGAGAGCCGAATGATCCAGGCGGAGAAGCGGTCCATCCTGGGACCGCAGTCGGCTGCCGAACGGGATGGAGGCTGATAGGTGCGGTGGCCGTTATCCGTCTTACGCCCATCTCTGACTTCTCCGGTTGCGGAGGGCGGCCGTCCGCTCAGGGCCCCGCCCACAACCCGTCCCCCGTCAACCCCAGCAGCTCGATCGCGTTCCGTCGCACGATCCGGTCCACCACGTCCGGGGCCAGGTGGCCCATCTGGGCCTCGCCGACCTGGCGGGACTCGGGCCAGGTGGAGTCGGAGTGGGGGTAGTCGGTCTCGTAGAGGACGTTGCCGACCCCGATCGCGTCCAGGTTGCGGAGCCCGAACGCGTCGTCGAAGAAGCAGCCGTAGACGTGGTCGGCGAACAGTTCCGACGGCGGGCGGTGGACCTTGTCCGCTACGCCGCCCCAGCCCCGGTTCTCCTCCCAGACGACGTCCGCGCGCTCCAGGATGTACGGGATCCAGCCGATCTGGCCCTCCGCGTACATGACCTTGAGGTTCGGGAAGCGCTCGAACTTGCCGCTCATCAGCCAGTCGACCATCGAGAAGCAGCAGTTGGCGAAGGTGATCGTCGAGCCGACGGCCGGTGGCGCGTCCGCCGAGGTGGACGGCATGCGGCTGGAGGAGCCGATGTGCATGGCGACGACCGTGCCGGTCTCGTCGCAGGCGGCGAGGAAGGGGTCCCAGTCGTCGGTGTGGACGGAGGGGAGGCCCAGGTGCGGGGGTATCTCGGAGAAGGCGACGGCGCGGACTCCGCGCGCCGCGTTGCGGCGCACCTCCGCCGCCGCCAGCTCCGCGTCCCAGAGCGGGATGAGGGTGAGGGGGATCAGGCGCCCCTGGGCCGCCGGGCCGCACCACTCCTCCACCATCCAGTCGTTGTACGCCCGGACGCCGAGCAGCCCCAGCTCGCGGTCGGCGGCTTCGGTGAAGGTCTGGCCGCAGAAGCGCGGGAAGGTGGGGAAGCAGAGGGCCGACTGGACGTGGTTGACGTCCATGTCGGCGAGGCGCTGCGGGACGTCGTAGGAGCCGGGGCGCATCTGCTCGTACGTGATGATCTCCAGTTTGATCTCGTCCCTGGAGTAGCCGACGGCCGTGTCGAGGCGGGTCAGCGGGCGGTGCAGGTCCTCGTAGACCCACCAGTCGCCGATGGGGCCGTCGTCGCCGGGGTCTCCCATCACGGGCTTGAAGCGGCCGCCGAGGAACGTCATCTCCTTCAGCGGCGCGCGGACCACCCGGGGGCCCGTGTCCAGGTACTTCTTGGGGAGCCGGTCCTGCCAGACGTTCGGGGGCTCCACCGTGTGGTCGTCGACGGAGATGATCTTCGGGAAGGGGGCGGGGG